>DASTAU010000138.1:0-3245 GCA_035712425.1 Sphingomicrobium sp. | reverse complement strand
CCCGCCGCGGCGGCGCGCTCGGCCTTCGCCGGAATGTCGAGCGCAACGAGAACAACCACGCCGATCGCAAGCATGAACGCGCCGAAAACGAGACCCGCAACCTTGTTCGCGCGCGCCTGGTCGACGGGCAGGCGCTTGGCGATCTTCTTGGGGACCGTGACTCGCGGGTTCTTGCGCGGCTTGTTCCGCGCGGATGCTCCGCGACGGACATGCGCGGCGCTCACTGAAGCACCTCCGCGATCAAACGTTCAACCAGCTCGCCGTAACTGATGCCCTTGAGCTTCGCCTGCTCCGGGACGAGGCTCAGCGGAGTCATTCCCGGCTGGGTGTTCACTTCGAGCAGAAAGATGCCGCCTTCGCCCTGCTCGTCGTCCCAGCGAAAATCGGAGCGCGACGCGCCCTTGCAGCCGAGCAGGCGATGCGCCTTCGCTGCCATCTCCATCATCGAGCGCGCTATGTTATCCGGCACTTCGGCGGGGCAGATGTGGACCGTCAGGCCGTCGGTGTATTTGGCGGCATAATCGTAGAAGCCGGCCTTGGGCTTCAGCTCGGTCACGCCCATCGGCTCATCGTTGAGTACGGCGACAGTCAGCTCGCGCCCCTTGATGAAAGGCTCGGCGAGAAGGTGATCGAACTCGTGCCACGGGCCTGGAACGTCGCGGCCGATCGGGTTGCCGTAATTGCCGTCGGCGGTGACGATGGCGACGCCGACCGATGAGCCTTCATTGACCGGCTTCAGCACATAGGGCCGCGCCATCGGATCAGCGGAATAGATGCTTTCGCTCTCGACGATGTGGCCCGCAGGCATGCGGATGCCGTGCGGAACGAGGACCATCTTGGTCAGCTCCTTGTCGATGGCGATGACGGAGGTCTCGAGGCCGCTGTGGGTATATTTGAGACCCATCAGGTCCATCATGCCCTGCACGGTGCCGTCCTCGCCGGGCGTTCCGTGGAGGGCGTTGAACACCACGTCGGGCTTCAGCTCGGCGAGGCGCGAGGCGACGTCGCGGTCCATGTCGAGCTCGGTGACGTGGGACCAGCCGCGCTCGCGCAGCGCGGCCGCGATTCCAGCCCCGCTGGTGAGCGACACGTCGCGTTCCTTCGACCATCCGCCCATCAGGACGACCACGTGAAGATCCCTGTTCATGGCCTCCCGACCCGCTGGATTTCCCATTCCAGGCTGATGTGCGTTTTTTCCTCGACGCGGCGGCGGACTTCCTCGCCCAGCGCCTCGATCTCGGAGCTTGAAGCGCTACCGAGATTGAGCAGGAAATTGCAATGCTTTTCCGAGACTTGGGCGTCGCCCATCGTCAGGCCACGGCAGCCCGCCGCATCGATCAGCGCCCAGGCCTTGTGACCCGCGGGATTCTTGAAGGTCGAGCCGCCAGTGCGGCTTCTCAAAGGTTGTGATTCTTCGCGGGCTCGGGCGATGGCGTCCATCTCCGCGCCGATCGCAGCCGGATCGCCCGGAGTGCCTCGGAAGACCGCTTCGATGACGACCGCGCCTGCTGGCACATCGCTGTGCCGATAGGTGTAGCCGAGCTTTTCGAGCGGCCATTCAACGACTTCGCCGGAACGCAGCGCCACGCGCGCCGACACAAGAATATCGCGGACTTCGCGCCCGTAGGCGCCGCCGTTCATCCGAACGAAGCCGCCGACGGTGCCGGGGATGCCGCGGAGGAACTCAAGACCCGCTATACCGTGGTCGCGGGCCGTCGAGGAAACCAGGATTCCACTTGCACCGCCGCCGCATCGGACGGTGGTTTCGTCGAGCTGCTCAATCTTCGAAAAGGCTTTGCCGAGCCGGACGACGACGCCCGCAACGCCTCCGTCACGGACGATGAGGTTCGAGCCCAGGCCCAGCGCCATCACCGGCACGTCGGGATCGAGCTCGCGGAGGAATGAGACGAGGTCGTCCTCGTCGCTCGGCTCGAACAGCCACTCAGCGGTTCCGCCGCTCTTGAACCAGACGAGCGGCGCCAGCGGCGCGTTCGGAGTCAGCTTGCCCCGCACCTGCGGCATGGTGACGACGCCGGTCATTTCTTCGCCCGTGCTTCGCCGATGCTCTGCGGCAGGGCCGCGGCCCATTTGGTGATGTCGCCGGCGCCCATGCAGATGATCATGTCGCCCTCTGCGGCGAGATCGCGGAGCTCGCGCGACAGCTCGTTCTGGTCGGCGACCGCGCGCACCATGCGGTGGCCGTGCGCCCGAAGCCCGTCGGCCAACGCGTCCGAACTCACTCCGTCGATCGGCTCCTCGCCCGCGGGATAGACGGGAGTCACGAAAACCACGTCGGCGTCGTTGAACGCGCTCTGGAAGTCATCCATCAGCGACTGAAGCCGCGTGTAGCGATGCGGCTGCATCACCGCGATCACGCGGCCTTCGGCGCCCTCGCGCGCCGCGGCGAGCACCGCGCGAATTTCAGTCGGATGGTGCGCATAATCGTCAATGACGATCGCACCGTCCGCCTCGCCGACGCGGGTGAAGCGCCGCTTGACGCCTTCGAAGCGACCGAACCCAGAGACAATGTCTTCGTCGGAGATGCCGAGCTCGAGCGCGCCGGCGATTGCCGCGAGCGCATTCTGGACATTGTGCCGCCCCGGGATCGGGACTTCGACGCCTTCGATCGTCCGCCTCTCACCCTCGCGGCCGAGGATCACTGCGTCGAACCGGCTTCCGCCCGGAACCGGCGTGACATTGTCCGCGCGGACGTCGGCGAGCGCCGAGAAGCCATAGGTGACGATCCGCCGGTCGCGAACGCGGCCGATGATCGTCTGTACTTCCGGATGATCGACGCACAGGACCGCGAGTCCGTAAAAGGGCACGTTCTCGACGAACTCGACGAACGCGTCCCTGACCGCGTCGAAGCTGCCGTAATGTTCGAGGTGCTCGGGATCGATGTTGGTGACGACGGCGATCGTGCCGTCGAGGCGGAGGAAGCTGCCGTCGCTTTCGTCGGCCTCGATCACCCACCAGTCGCTCTTGCCCAGTCGCGCGTTCGAGCCGTAGCGGTTGATGATCCCGCCGTTGATCACCGTCGGGTCGAGGCCGCCGCTGTCGAGCAGCGCCGCGACCATCGATGTCGTCGTCGTCTTCCCATGTGTGCCAGCGACCGCGACGGTCTTCTGCATCTTCATCAGCTCGGCGAGCATCTCGAGCATTACGGCACGTTCGACTCGGTCAAGGACGCCTTCATCGAGTTTGTCGAGAACGTGCCCTTCTATCGTCTGGCCGTCCTCTGCGTC
>DASTAU010000137.1:0-3510 GCA_035712425.1 Sphingomicrobium sp. | reverse complement strand
GCCGGCCTTCCCAACGAACTCGGCGAATATGACGAAGCGGCGGAGCAGACTGCCGCTCAGGTCCGCGATTGGGCGAACAGCAATTTGGTGAACGTTGTCGGCGGCTGCTGCGGGACGACTCCCCTGCACATCGCCGCAATTGCCGGGGCGGTGCGTGATTGCACGCCGCGTACCGTCCCGGCCGCGCATTCCGGCACCTTGCTCGCCGGGCTCGAGCCGATGCTTGTCGCCGCCTGATCCCATGGAGATGTCACGAGTAAATCAGGCCGGCGCGGGCGCGCGCTTCGTCAACATTGGCGAGCGCTGCAACGTCACCGGCTCCGCGCGTTTCAAGAAGCTGGTCCTCGCCGGCGATTATGACGCCGCCGTCGAGGTCGCGCGCGACCAGGTCGAGAACGGCGCACAGATCATCGACGTCAATGTCGACGAGGCCTTGCTCGACAGCGAGGCTGCGATGACCACCTTCCTCAAGCGAATCGCCGCCGAGCCCGACATCGCCCGCGTGCCGGTGATGGTCGACAGCTCCAAGTGGAGCGTGATCGAGGCGGGCCTCAAATGCGTGTCGGGCAAACCGATCGTCAATTCGATCAGCCTCAAGGAAGGCGAGGGGCCGTTCCTCGATCTTGCGCGCAAATGCCGGGCCTACGGCGCCGCAGTGGTGGTGATGGCGTTCGACGAAGTCGGCCAAGCGGACACCGCGGAGCGCAAGGTCTTGATCTGCGAGCGCGCCTACAAGCTGTTGACCGCCGACGGCACCGACGCGAACGACATCATCTTCGACCCGAACATTTTCGCGGTCGCGACCGGCATCGACGAGCACCGCCGCTACGCGCTCGATTTCATCGAGGCGGCGGGCGAGATCCGCCGGCGATGCCCCGGCACGCACATCAGCGGCGGTCTATCGAACCTTAGTTTCTCCTTCCGCGGCAACGAGCCCGTGCGCCGGGCGATGCACAGCGTGTTCCTCTATCACGCGATCCCCGCGGGCATGGACATGGGGATCGTCAACGCCGGCCAGCTCGACGTCTACGACCAGATCGATCCCGAGCTCCGCGAAGCTTGCGAGGACGTCATTCTCGATCGCCGCGATGACGCGACCGAGCGGCTGATCACCATCGCCGAGGCGTTCAAGGGAACCGACGCCGCCGCGGAGAAAGCAGCTGCCGAATGGCGCTCGCTACCCGTCGCCGAGCGCTTGTCCTACGCACTCGTGAAAGGCATCGACGCGCACATCATCGAGGACACCGAGGAGGCCCGCCAGCAATTCCCCCGCCCGATCGAGGTCATCGAAGGCCCGTTGATGGACGGGATGAACGTGGTCGGCGACCTGTTCGGCTCCGGCAAGATGTTCCTTCCGCAGGTGGTGAAGTCCGCGCGCGTCATGAAGCGCGCGGTGGCGCACCTCATCCCCTTCATAGAGGCGGAGAAAGAGAAGACCGGCGCGACGCAGGGCAAGGGCCGGATCGTGATGGCAACCGTCAAGGGCGACGTTCACGACATCGGCAAGAACATCGTCGGCGTGGTCCTTCAGTGCAACGGCTTCGAGGTGATCGACCTCGGGGTGATGGTGCCGTGGCAGGACATCCTCCAGTCCGCGAACGACAACCAGGCCGACATGATCGGCTTGTCCGGGCTGATTACTCCATCGCTCGACGAAATGGTGACGGTTGCGGGCGAGATGCAGCGGCTGGGCTTGAAGACGCCGTTGCTGATCGGCGGCGCGACGACGAGCAAGGCGCACACGGCGCTCCGTATCGACCCTGCCTACGAAGGTCCGGTCATCCACGTGCTCGACGCAAGTCGCGCGGTCGGCGTCGCGTCCTCGCTCGTCTCGGACACGCAGCGCGAGCCGCTGATTGCCAACACGGCGGACGATTACGACAAGCTCAGGAAGTCGCGCGAACGGAGCGGCCAGAGCGAGCTTTCCACGCTCGAAGAAGCGCGCGCCAACGCGTTTCCGTACGACCCCTCGGGCAAGGCATCCGCGCCCGCGTACCCCGGCCTTCATCATTTCGGCGACTGGCCGCTGAAAGACCTCCGCGCGTCGATCGACTGGACGCCTTTCTTCCGCGCGTGGGAGCTGGCCGGCACCTATCCCGCGATCCTCGACGACCCGATTGTCGGAGAGAGCGCGCGGAGCCTGTTCAAGGACGCTCAGGAAATGCTCGAGCAGCTGATCGCCGAGCGTTGGGTCACTCCAAAGGCGACCGTCGGGCTGTGGCGCTGCAAGCGCGAAGGGGACGACGTCCTCGTCCTTGCCGGCAACGACTGGACTCGGCTGCCGCTCCTTCGCCAGCAGATGAAGAAGCGAGAGGGTCGGGCGAACATGTGCCTCGCCGACTTCATTTCGCCAGAGGGTGAAGACTGGATCGGCGGCTTCGCGGTCGGGATTCACGGCCTCGAGCCCTACCTCGAGCGGTTCAAGCTGACCGTGAACGACTATGACGACATCCTTTTGAAGGCGCTAGCCGACCGTCTCGCCGAGAGTTTCGCCGAAGTGCTCCACGCGGAAGTGCGCAACCGCTTGTGGGCCTACGCCGATGAGCATTTCTCGAACGAGCAGCTCATCCGCGAGAAATACCAGGGCATCCGACCCGCGCCCGGCTATCCGGCCTGCCCCGACCACAGCCTCAAGCCGCTGCTGTTCAAGATGCTTGGTGGCAATCCCGGTGAGGTCACGCTGACCGAGAATTTCGCCATGCTTCCGACGTCGGCGGTGTCCGGCTTTTACTTCGGCCACCGCGACAGCCAGTATTTCGGAGTCGCACGCATCGGCCGGGATCAGCTCGAGGAATATGCGGAACGCCGCGAGGTCACGGTTGAGCAAGCTGAGCGCTGGCTTCGGCCGAATCTGCAATAGCGTGAACCGATTTTGCAGGCGCGGCACAAAGCTGTAGCGCTTTCCCCGATGCTGAAACGGCTGATCCTCCTCCTTGGGCTCTTGCTGATGCCCGCGCTCGCGAGCGCGCAGAACATCACGCCCGAGCTGGTCGCCGAAGGGCCGGCGCCCGCTGGCGGAGAGGTCGAGCTCGCGATTCACATGCGTCCGGCGCCGGGCTGGCACGGCTATTGGCTCAATCCCGGCGATGCCGGGCTGCCGATGGATGTGCAGTGGCATTTGCCGAAGGGGTTCGTCGCCGGGTCGCTTCGCTATCCGGTTCCGACGCGGCTCGAGATCGCGAACCTCATGAACTACGTCTACGAGCAGGATTATGCCGTGCTCGTGCGGCTGAAGGTTCCGGCGGACGCGCATGGAACGGTGCCAATCACTGCGGATGCGCACTGGCTTGCCTGCACGGACAAGATCTGCGTTCCCGAACAGGGTCAGCTTTCGCTGAACCTTCCAATCGGGACCGGCACCCCGAATCGGGCTCAGTTCGATGCCTGGCGCCAAGCGATACCGCAGCCGCTCGGAAGCGCAGGCCGTTTTGAGAAAGCCGGCGACAAGCTGCGCCTCGCCATCCCGCTGCCGGCGAGCATCGCGGTCGATCACCCTTACGTTTTCCCGAC
>DASTAU010000136.1:0-9593 GCA_035712425.1 Sphingomicrobium sp. | reverse complement strand
GTCTCGCTGGCGGGGATAGAATCCAACCGCAGCTGGGCGCGTCCGCACAGCGCCGGACGCCGCCCATGGCCGATGAGCGACACTTATTACAAGGTCCCCGGCGCCGGCGGCATCAATAGCAACATCAAAGACATGGCGCTGTGGATGGAAGCCCAGATGGGCGAGATGCCGGACGTCGTCGACGCCAGGCTGCTCGACACCATCCACGGCCGTTACGTCGAAACTCCCGGCGAGCGCGGGCGGCTGCGCAAGTTCCTCGAGCGGCTCGGCACGGCCTGGTACGGCTATGGCTGGCGGAGCTACGATTACGCCGGGCATCAGATCGTCGGCCACCGCGGCGGGATCAAAGGTTATCGCTCGCTGATCCTGTTCGACCCCCGGAAGAAGAGCGGCGTCGTCGCTCTATGGAACAGCGACACGTGGCAGCCCGGCGGCCTCGAATTCGAGGTGATGGACATGATCTACCACCTCCCCTTCCGCGACTGGATGGAGCTCAACAGGTCGCCGGCCGAATCGATCGCGGCGGCCGACAACGACTCGAACGACAGCGGAGACAGCGCCGACCACGGCCGCTAGCGCCGTTCGGCTTCCTTCTCCGCTGTGTCGATTTCCCGCTTCTGCCGCAGGTGCGCGAGGTAGCGGAAACCCATTCCGACGATCGAGCTCGCCATGCCGATGATCAGCATCGGATAATACCAGCCGGGCGGGTTCTCCTTTGTCCATGCGACCGCGCCCAGAAAGAAGACGCTTCCGATGGAAATGAGATAGCCCGTCGCCTTGAAATCGAGACCGTGGGGCTTCGCAATGGTGACCTTGTCGTGACGCATACGGCTGCAGGAACATCCAGGCCAAGCAGTTGGTTTCGCTGTCAAAGAATCACGGGAGATCAACCATGGCCGACAAGGACGCGATCGCGCTTCTCAAGCAGGACCACCGCGACGCGAAGGAGCTGTTCAAGGAATTCGAGAAAGCGAAGGGCGACGGACGCAAGGAGAAACTGGCGCACGAGATTTGCCTCGCGCTTTCCGTCCATTTCCAGCTCGAGGAACAGATTTTCTATCCGGCATGCGAAGGCACCGTCGACGAGGACGAGCTCAAGGAAGGCTATGTCGAGCATGACGCCGCCAAGCTGCTCGTCGCCGAGATCGAGAAGAATGAGGGCGCCGACGACGAGTTCTTCGACACCAAGGTGCACGTCCTTCAGGAAGAGATCGAGCACCACATCGAGGAAGAGGAAGGGCCCGGTGGAATCTTCGCCCAGGCGCGCAAGGGCAAGCTCGATCTCGACGCCCTCGGCGAGCAGCTGGCGCAGCGGAAAGAAGAACTGACCAAGCGCTTCAAGAGCGAAGGCATCCCGCGGCCCAGGCTCAAGACGATGGACGAAGTGTCGGTTTGATCGGAACGGAGGCGGCCTGAGGCAGGATGGGGTTGGCCCCTCCACCACCGAGCTATCGCCCGGCGGTCCCCCTCCCCATCGCTGATGCGATGGAGAGGATCGGCGTCAGCGCAGCGCCGCCATCCGCTCGGCCTGGGCGTCGCGGCCGTAGATATCGTCGACGAAGCTCAGCTGCCCGTCATGCGCCTGCGCGGTCAGGTAAGTGACGTATATCGGCACCGGCGTCGGAAGCGCGACATTCTGCTCCGGGGCGTCCGAGGCGACTTCGGGCTCGCCCCCCATCATCCAGCGCGCAAGCTTCTCCGCGTCCTGAAGCCGGATGCAGCCGTGACTGAGATCGCGGTCGTCCTGCGTGAACAGCTCCTTCACCGGCGTGTCGTGAAGGTAGATGTCGTAGGCGTTGGGGAAACCGAACTTCACCCGGCCCATCGAATTGGCGGGGCCCGGAAGCTGGCGGACACGGACCTTCAGCGTGCCGTCCGCGACCGCGCGCCAGTCGACCTTCGTGGGATCGAGCAAGCGGTCGTCGTCGGGATCGGCCGGCATCACCTGATAACCGCGCGAAGTCAGGTAGCTGACGCCCTGCTCCAGCACGTTCTTCGCGGTCAGCGTCCGGACCAGTTCCGGCGTTACGTGCCAATAGGGATTGAGCGTCTCATAATAGATGGTGCTCGCCAGCATCGGCGTCTGCGTCCCCGCCCCCGCCTTTCCGACCACGACCTTCATCGAATCCACGATGTGTCCGTCCTCGATCATGTAGAGCCGGGCCGCCGCGGCATCGATCATCACATATTTCTTCTGGAACGGCCGCTCACGCGCGCGGTCGAGACTGGTGAGGACTCGCGGGTCGAGTGCACCGCCGTTTGACTGCATCCGAGCCCAGGCCGCGTCGCGAAGCTGCGCATAAATCGGGTTGACCTCGGAGACCGAGCGCACATGGCCGGCAAGCGACTGCGCCGCGGCTGCGCGCTGCAGGATCTGCATCGGCGTTTCACGCCGCGGCATCACCCATGAATCGGCATAGATCATCCCGGACGGCGGCTGCTGCAGCGCCTGGACGTAGCTGACCCACGCGGCCGACAGCAGGCGATCGGCGGCGCCAAGCGCGGCGGGATTGCCCGTCTGGGCATTCGCGATCATCGCTTCCGCCTGCGCGGCAAGCGCCGGCCCGCTGTCGAGACCGTCGAGCGGCGCCCTGTCGAGCACTCCGATCAGTTCGCGCGCGGCGGCGCTGTCAGCCCCGCCGCGCAGCCACAGCGGCGCGCCGTGGCGGCTTGCATAAAAGGAGTCGACCGCCTGGCTGGCGGACGGGGAGATCGCCACGCCCGGAAGTTCCGGGGTCGTAGCGGCGGAAACAGGCACAGCCGTGCCCAGCAGCGCCGCACAGGCGGCGCCGACCAGCAACCGGGTTATCACGTTCAGAAACCTTCTAAATATCTATTTGCCGCAACAACGCCGGAGGCGGCTTTGAAGTTCAAAATAAGTGTTGACTTTCGCCCTTCAATGTCCCGGCGCGGGATCGCCGTTGAACCTGCTGAGCGCGACTCGAGCTATCCGCCTTGCTGTATTGACACTATAATACACCAAGCTTATCATCGCCCGAACTTTGCGGAGGAGAGGGCATGTATAGCCAACAGGAAATCGACGACGCGGTCGCTTCCGGCGTGATTACCGCCGAAGCCGCCGACGCGTTGCGGGCGCACATTTCAAGTCAGCGCTCGACCGCGATTGCGGATGAAGAGCAATTCCGTCTCATCACCGGCTTCAATGATATTTTCGTGTCCATCGCCGCCGCGATCCTCCTGTTCGCGGTCGGCTGGATCGGCCAAAGTATCGGCCAGACCGCCGGCCTCATGATTTCCGACAATGGCGACGTCGGCCCAAGCTTCCTCGCCCCGCTCGCCGTGTGCGTTACGGCATGGGGCCTCGCCCTGTTCTTTACCGCGAAGAGGCGGATGGCGTTGCCGTCGATCCTGCTCCTTCTCGCATTCGTCGGCGGAGTCCTCGCGACGGTCGGTTTTGCCCTCGTCCAGGTCATCGGACCCGACCGGTTCAACACCCCCGACCAGCTGCTTCCCGCGACCGTCGGGGCAGTGAGTGCGGCGGTTGCCGCCGGTGCGGCGTGGCTCCACTGGCGCCGCTTCCACGTTCCGATCACGGTCGCCGCGGGCGCCGCAGCCGTTGCCGGGCTGATCCTCGCAATCATCGTCGCAATCGTTCAGCCGGGCGACACCCAGGCCGCGAAGAACCTGATCCTGGGATTCATCCTGCTGCTGGGCATCGGCGTCTTTCTGTTCGCGATGTGGTGGGACGCGTCGGATCGCGCGCGCACTACCCGCCGAAGCGACGTCGCCTTCTGGCTTCACTTGCTGGCGGCCCCGATGATCGCTCACCCGATCTTCACTTTGATGGGGGTCAACAACGGCTCGATCGGCACGGGCGAAGGGCTGCTCGTTGTCGCCTTGTACGTGCTGTTCGGCCTGACCGCGCTGGCGATCGACCGCCGCGCGCTGCTCGTCTCGGCCCTGGCCTATGTGCTGTTCGCGCTGACCGAGCTGTTCAAGCAGTTCGGGGCTGTCGAGCTCAACGTCGCGCTGACGGCGCTGATTATCGGCTCAGCCCTCCTGCTTCTGTCGGCCTATTGGCACCAGGCGCGGAGGCTGATCGTGAGCCGGCTTCCGTCGAACCTTCAGGCCCGCTTGCCGGAGCTGGATCGGCCGGCGCCGATCACCCAACAAGCCGCATGAGCCGCCGCTCGAGCGGGGCCAGCACGGGCGCAAGCTCATGGCCCCGCTTGAGAACGGCGCCATGTTCACCGACCAATGCAAACGCCCCCTGCTTCAGCCGAAGCTCGGGGCGTTTTTCTATCCGCACTTCGGGCCGTTCACTGTGGCGCCGGTACGCCGCGAACACCGCCACGTCGGGGTCGATCCGGAGCGCGTAATCCTTCCAGTGACCGGCCGCGACCATTCGTCCGTAGAGGTCGAGGATCCGCATCAGCTCCCTGCGGTCGAAAGTGGCGATTGGGCGCCGGTCCCTTTGACTCGGGAACGGCGCGATGACGCTCAAGCGCTCTTGACCTTCGGCTGGGGCTGCCGGGCAGCCTTCAGTACCTTCAATTCAGCGCGCAGCTCCTCGAGTTCATGCTCCAGCTCGTTGATGCGCACGCGGACCGGATCGCAATCCTCGCCGCACGGCGTGCCGTAGGGCATGAAGCCGGGGCTATAGTGAATGGCCTCGACCGGCACCGGCTTGGCTGGAATTCCAACCACCGTCGAACCCGGCGCGACGTCCTTGGTGACCACCGAGTTCGCGCCGATCTTCGCGCCTTCGCCGATCTCGATCGGTCCGAGCACCTGCGCGCCGGAGCCGATGACGACGCCCGAGCGGATCGTCGGGTGACGCTTTCCACCCTCGCCCGCCGAAGGGTTGGTGCCGCCCAGGGTCACGCTCTGGTAGATGGTGACATCGTCGCCGATTTCCGCCGTCTCCCCGATCACGCTGAAGCCGTGATCGAGGAAGAAGCGCTCGCCGATCTTCGCCCCCGGGTGAATGTCGATGGCGGTCAGGAATCGCGAGAAATGATTGATCAGGCGCGCGAGGAAATAGAGCCGCCCTTCCCAGAACCAGTGCGCAAGGCGATGAAGCCCGAGCGCCCACACGCCAGGATAGAACGCCACGTCCCAGCGCGAACGCGCCGCGGGATCGCGCGACTTGACGGAATCGAGATAGGCGGTGAGCCCGGAACTCAAGTGCTAGACCTCTTCGTTCTTGGGCGAACAATTTAGGTTCGGCCCGCCGCAAAGAAAAGGCGGCTCATGCCACAGCCGCCTCCCCGGACCCCTTGCCAAGCCATGTGCGTTCGGCAAAGCAACCGGTCTTCAATGGGGCGAAAAGCTGCAAATCCATGCCTTTTCTCCGCGTAAGCTAGGGGACAGCGATCCTTTCCGCCTACAATCCGCTTTATTCGCTCGCCGGGTTTCTGGTCGGAGCGCTCGTTGGCATGACGGGTGTGGGCGGTGGCTCGCTGATGACGCCGCTGCTGGTCCTGTTATTCGGATTTCACCCGGCAACCGCAGTCGGCACCGATCTTCTCTACGCCTCGGTCACGAAGACGGCCGGCACGGCGGTTCATGGCAAGCGCCAGACGGTAGACTGGAAAATCGTGGGTGGGCTCGCGCTCGGAAGCGTCCCGGCTGCGATCGCGACGCTCGGCGTCATGGCTTATTTCGACGTGAAGACGGCCCACAGCGCCTTCCTGCTCAACGTGCTGCTCGGAAGCGCCTTGCTGGTTACCAGCGTGACCGTCTTCTTCCGTCCATGGATCCTCAACTGGGCGGGTCATCACATCGACGCGATGGAAGACCGAAGGGTGACGCGTTGGACGATTGTCCTCGGTGCGCTGCTCGGCGTGCTCGTATCGATCACGTCCGTCGGCGCGGGGGCGCTCGGCACCACGGCCCTGCTGATCCTCTATCCGAGGCTGCCGGTGGCGCGCATTGCCGGCAGCGATATCGCCCACGCCGTTCCGCTGACCCTGATCGCCGGAATCGGGCACTGGATGATGGGTTCGGTCGACCTGACGCTCATGGTCTCGCTGCTCGCCGGATCGATTCCGGGGATTATTTTGGGAAGCCTCCTGGCGACCCGCTCATCGGATTCGGTCCTTCGGCCGATTCTCGCCATCACGCTGCTGGTCTCATCGGTGAAGCTGCTGACCGCCTAGCTGGCGTTAATCGGTCAAGTCCATTATGACGGCCATTCTCATTGGAATAGTCGATTAATGACCGTCCATCTTCCGACGCTCAAACAGCTTCAATATCTCGTCGCGCTTCGTCGCCACGGACATTTCGGCAAGGCCGCCGACGCCTGCTTCGTGACCCAGTCGACGCTCTCGGCGGGCTTGCGCGAGCTGGAAGCGCTGCTCGGCGTGACCCTGGTCGAGCGCACCCGCCGCCTCGTGCGATTCACGGCGCTTGGCGAAAAGGTCGCCGACAAGGCGATCCGCGTCCTTCGCGAAGCCGAGGAGCTGGCGGAAATGGCGCGCGCCGAGGGCCAGCCGCTCCACGGCGAGCTGAGAATGGGCGTGATCCCGACAATCGCTCCGTTCCTCCTGCCAGCAATGCTTCCGCGCCTTCGGACGGAATGGCCGGACCTCAAGCTATATCTCCGCGAGGAAACGAGCACCGCGGCTTGCGAGGCGCTGCATCGGGGGCAGCTCGATTGCGTCCTGCTCGCCCTCCCCTTCAACTGCGGCGACGTTGATTCAGCGCCGCTGTTCAGCGATCCGCTTTACGTCGCCTTCCCGCCCGGCGAAGCTCCGAACGAGCTCCGCGTCGACGCCGCGACAATCGACGAGAATCGCCTGCTCCTCTTGGAAGATGGCCATTGCCTGAAGGACCATGCGCTCTCCGCCTGCAATCGTCCCGAAATCCGCGCGCATGCCTCGATGATGGGGACGTCGCTGCACACGCTCGTGCAGATGGTCGACAACGGCCTCGGCCTGACGTTCGTGCCGGGGATGGCGATCGAGACCGGCATCCTCCAGGGCACGAGGGTCGATGCGAAGCGGCTGGAATCGGCGCACGGCTTCCGCCGCATCGCCTTGATCTGGCGCCGGTCGAGCCCCCGGGAGCACGACTTCCAGCTGCTCGCCACGACCCTCCGCAGAATTGCCCGCGACCTGATTCCGGAGCTGGAGGCAGCCATGCCCGAGGCCGCGGAAGAACCGGCGCTCGAAGAGGCCTAAGCTTACAAAAAGGGTGGGCCGCGGCGGGAGTCTGGGGAGGGGAAAGCCGCGGCCCTAACTGTTCCTACTTTGCCATTTCCGGCTGGCGGGCACTGCTCGCCGACGCACCTTTCGGACGGCGGAGATCGAAGCGGTCGGCGTTCATCACCTTGACCCACGCGGCGATGAAATCCCGAACGAACTTCTCGCGCGCGTCATCGGCGGCATAGACCTCCGAAATCGCGCGAAGCTGCGAATTGGAGCCGAACACGAGGTCGGTTCGCGTCGCCGTCCACTTCTGCTGGTCGGTGGCGCGGTCGGTACCCGCGAATTCCTGGTCGCCGCTTTCGTCGACCACCTTCCACGCCGTTCCCATGTCGAGCAGGTTGACGAAGAAGTCGTTGGTCAGCTGGCCGACGCGGTCGGTGAGGACGCCGTGCTTCGATCCGCCGTGGTTCGCGCCGAGAACGCGAAGGCCGCCAACGAGAACCGTCATCTCAGCCGCGGAGAGGCCGAGCAGATGCGCCCGGTCGACCAGCAGCTCCTCCGTGGGAACGCTCATCCGCGTCGAAAGATAATTGCGGAAGCCGTCGACCTTGGGTTCGAGGTAAGCAAGGCCATCCACGTCGGTCTGCTCCTGGCTCGCATCTCCGCGGCCGCCGGTGAACGGGACCGAGACGTTGAAGCCGGCGTCCTTCGCGGCCTTTTCGACCGCCGCGGAGCCGCCGAGAACGATCGCATCGGCGAGCGAGATGCTCCCGCGGAGCTCGTCGAGCTTCGAGAGCACCTTTTGAAGCTCGGCGGGCTCGTTGACCGCCCAATCCTTCTGCGGAGCGAGGCGGATGCGCGCGCCGTTGGCGCCGCCGCGATGGTCGGACCGCCGATAGGTCGAGGCCGAAGCCCAGGCGGCCTTGACCAGCTCGCTCACCGTCAGCCCGCTGGCGAGAATCTTCGACTTGAGGTCGGCAACCTCGCCGTCGCTCGGCGTGCGACCGGCGGGCACCGGATCCTGCCAGATCAGATCCTCTTCGGGGACTTCCGGTCCGAGGTAGCGGGACTTGGGTCCCATGTCGCGGTGGCACAGCTTGAACCATGCGCGCGCGGCCATGTCGGCGAAATAGTCGGGGTCGTCGCGGAAGCGCTCGGCATATTTGCGGAACTCCGGGTCGATCTTGAAGGCCATGTCGGCCGTCGTCATCATCGTCGGCACCCGCTTGCCCGGCGTGTGCGCCGCGGGCGCCAAATCCTCGGGCTTCGGGTCGATCGGCTGCCACTGCTTCGCGCCGGCGGGGCTCCTCACCAGCTCATATTCGTAGTCGAGGAGCATGTGCCAATAATCCGAGCCCCACTTGGTCGGATGAGGCGTCCAGGCGCCCTCGAGGCCACTAGTGATGGTGTCGTCGCCCATGCCGCTGGCGTGGCCGCTCTGCCAGCCGAGACCCATTTGCGCGATGTCCGCGCCTTCGGGTTCGGCGCCGACCTTCGACGCGTCGCCAGCACCGTGACATTTGCCGAACGTATGCCCCGCGGCGGTCAACGCGACGGTCTCTTCGTCGGTCATGCCCATCCGGTGGAAAGTCTCGCGGATTTCCTTGGCCGATGCGAGCGCGTCGGCGCTTCCGCCCGGACCTTCGGGATTGACGTAGATGAGGCCCATCTGGACGGCCGCGAGCGGATTTTCGAGCACCTCCTCCGCAGCGTCGCCCATGCGCGGCTGCGCGCCCTTGCCGACCCATTCCTCTTCCGTGCCCCAATAGACGTCGTGCTCCGGCTCGTAGACGTCGGCGCGGCCCCCGCCGAAGCCGAATACCGGAGCGCCCATCGATTCGAACGCGACATTGCCCGCCAGGATCATCAGGTCGGCCCAGCTGAGGTTGCGCCCGTACTTCTGCTTGATCGGCCAGAGCAGGCGCCGCGCCTTGTCGAGGTTGCCGTTGTCCGGCCAGCTGTTGAGCGGGGCGAACCGCTGCTGACCCGAGTTGGCGCCGCCCCGCCCGTCGCCGATGCGATAGGTTCCCGCCGCGTGCCACGCCATGCGGATGAAGAACGGCCCGTAATGCCCATAGTCCGCCGGCCACCACGGCTGACTGTCGGTCATCAGGGCAGTGAGGTCGCGCTTCACCGCGTCATAATCGAGCTTCAGGAACGCTTCGGCGTAATCGAAGTCGTCGCCATAGGGATCGCCAGTCGCGCCCTTTTGCGGAAGGATTTCGAGCGAAAGCTGGTTCGGCCACCAGTCGCGGTTGGTGCGTCCGAGCAGCGATCTGAGCGCGGCGCCTTCTTCCATCGGGGAGCCGTGCAGCGGGTCACCGGTCTTCGCGTCCATCGTCGATTCCTCCGAATATAAGGTTCCACTCCACGCCTAGGCGCGCGTGGCGATCGACGGAAACGACTTTCCTTCGTCAGTCAGAACAGGGGAATCGATTACTCCCCGCCGCTCGAGGATTATTCCATGTGGCGAAGGCCGAC
>DASTAU010000135.1:0-2604 GCA_035712425.1 Sphingomicrobium sp. | reverse complement strand
GGTGAGGCGGCCGCAGCGGTCGCGTCCAAGTCGCATCTTAACCAGGCGACGATCGATTATCTGGAAGCCGCTGTCGGCAATTGCGAGTACCTGTCGATCGGCTCGTCGCTGAAATTTTGCATTGTCGCGGAAGGCCAGGCGGACATTTATCCCCGAGCATCGCCGACCAGCGAGTGGGACACCGCGGCCGGCCACGCGATCTTGCTCGCAGCAGGCGGGCTGGTGGACGGGCCGGACGGAACGCCATTAGGCTACGGCAAGCGGGCATTCCTCAATCGCGCGTTCGTCGCCACGTCAGGATGGAAGCCGCCTGTCCTCGAGCCGTTTCTCGAGCCTTTTTCCGGCGGGGGTGAACTGCCGGCAGGCATTTAAGCGCAGTCAGGCGTCAACCTGGACCTCCCAGCCGGCGCCAGACTTTGGCGGCGCAGGATCGGCCGGATGCCACGGCGATTTCATCCATTCCGGACCAAAATTGGTGCTTTCGCGGGTCATCCTCGTCATGCGCATCGCATCGATCTCGCGGCGAAGGGCGTCGATTTGAAAATACAGCTCCATGGCTTCGAAGCCCGCCTCGCGCAGATCAAGCTCGAGCATCAGGCGACGAGCCTCATCTAGCGCGCCGGATAGTTCGGCAAGCCACCGGGCTCGCCTTGCGGCAAAGACGTCATTCGAAAGCTGCACCACCCGCCCCTTCTAACCTTCCCACTGTAGCGAGCCCCGTTATCTTTTGATTACATTCCCGCCGTTGTGGAGCCGAAATTGTCTGACTTTTCTCCACAATGCGCGTTATCAACGCCGTGCTCGGTTGCGATTACATTCCAGGGGTCAACCCGATGGACACGGTCACGACGCGCCGAGCGGGTCTTCAATATTCGAACGATTCTCCGATCCTGATCGCCGCCAGCGGGGAGGCGGCGCGGCGCCGAGCAATCGAGACGGCGGAGACGCTCGGCTGGAGGATAGCAGCGACGATCGCGATCGAGGAGGCGAGTGAGCGGATCGAGCGCCAGGCTTCCGCAGGCGCGGTATGGGTAGAGCTCGACCGCGATTGCGGCGGCGCCATGGACGAGCTCCTGAGCCAAGTGAGCGATGATGTCGTCAACGGGCGCTACGCCGCGGTTGTGTCGAGCACTTCCGAGTTGCTGGATCCCGTGGCGGCCCGCATCGACGATGGCGACATCGAGCTGATTGTCGACGCCAGCGAAGCGGAGCGCTCCGCCGCTCTCATGATCGCCGCTGCCAAGGGCGGCATGGCATACGCTCTTTCCGACGTTGCATCGGACCAGAACGCAGCACGGCTCCGTCAGTTGAGCGACGAGGTTAACCGGATTGCGGCGACGCTTGCACGGATTTCCGCCAGTCCGCCCATCGCCCCGCCACCACCCAAGGCTGCGATCGGGACGCACGTACCGGAAATATCGGCCGAGACTGTCCGTTCCGTGATCCGAGCTCGCCGTGTGCGCACCCGCTACTTCCCCGACCATCTGTTCGCTGACCCCGCCTGGGATATGTTGCTCGACCTGCTCCAGGCCGAAATCGCGCAGCTTCGAGTACCGGTATCCAGCCTCTGCATCGCCGCCGCGGTTCCGGCAACGACCGCCCTGCGCTGGCTCAAGACAATGGTCGAGGAGGGGATCTTCATTCGGCTCGCCGATCCGCATGACGGTCGTCGCGTGTTCGTCGAGCTCGCTCCCGAGACGAGCGACGCGCTGCGGCGCTACTTCGCCGAGGTCGGAAGTCCCGCGGTGATTTGAACAGCGAGTTCCGCTCGTTACGCCCATGCAATGGATATCAGAATAATCTGAAACAACTGTCAAGGGTGAGTTAGTTATCTCTGACATTGCCGAGCACCCAAGGTGCTTGGATAAATCCCGCGCATGCCGGCGGGGGATCATTCTGACATCCACGATGATCTGATGCGTTTCAAGCCGGAGGGAATGACCCCGAACGGCTGGGCAATGAAGGCGGGTGTGAGCCGCACGGTGTGGTCGGACATGCGGCGTCACGGGAACCCGTCGCGGCGAACGCTCGAGAAACTGCTGGGCGCCGCCGGCTCGTCGCTGGCGGAGTTCGAGGCGCTTCGGATCGGCGGCGGCTCGGCGCGTTTGCCCGAGGGTGGTTCGACGATCTCGGAGCGGCGCGGCCCGTGGGGCAATGAGCAGCTACCGCCGCTTCCGCTTTTGGCCACGGCGATCGGAGGCGAATGGGGCGATCCCAAAGATAAGGTGGAACTGACGGAGCTTTGGGCCAGCGAAATCGTGGAGCGGGTGCCGCGTCCCGCCAGCCTGGCGAATGATGCGAGCGCCTATGCGATCACGATCGTCGGTGATTCCATGTGGCCGCGTTTCCGACCGGGCCGGCACGTCGCGGTCTCCGCGAAACTACCAGTGTCGATCGGCGACGACGTGCTTGTGAAACTGACCTCGCGGTCAGGAAATACGAGCCCGGTCCTGATCAAGGAGCTGGTGCGCAGAACCGGAAGCGGCGTCGAGCTCAGGCAATTCAATCCGGATTTCACCTTCCAAGTGCCCGCCGCTGAAATTGCGGCGATCGAGAAGGTGCTCGGCGAGCTGATTTAGAAAACTTGCCGCACGACCGCCCGCA
>DASTAU010000134.1:0-6831 GCA_035712425.1 Sphingomicrobium sp. | reverse complement strand
TCGGCGTTCGACGGCACCGCGACCTTCCATCCGGGATTGTGAACGAACTCGACCTCGTTGGTCATCGAATGCCACGGGTCTCCGCACTTGAAGAAGCCGCCCGGGACGCGGAGCACCATCGGAGCAGCGAACCGGTTGTCGGTGCGCCAGCGCATGGTTCCGGCATCGTGGATCTGCTCGGTCGCTGGCTCGGCATATTTGCGGAACTGGATTTCGGGGACCGGCATCAGGCCGGCGAGCGCCATTCCGACGGCCCTGCCGACGATGCCCTCCTCGTTGAGGCTGGTGTCAAACACGCGGGTTACACCGAACTTCTCTTGAAGGCCCAGCGTGACCGCGTGGACCCCGCCCTTCGGGCCGACGTCTTCGCCAAACGCGAGCACGCGCGGGTTGGCTTCGAGCTCCTGGTCAAGGACTCGGCGGATGGCGGTCACCATGTTGATTCGCTGGCCTTCGGGACTCGGCTCGCCGGTTGAGCGCGGAGGCTGGTAACCGCTGTTCCACAGCCCGCCGACCTGCTGCATCTCCCCTTCGTAGAAGACGTTGGCGGCAACTTCCTCCGGCGAGGAAACGCCGCGCGCTTCGGCTTCGGCGACGGCTGCCTGGACCTGCCACGCTGTCTCGCGCTCCAGATCCGCCCAGGCTTCTTCACCGATCTGGCTCCGTGCGCAGTGCGTCCTCAGTTTCGGCAGCGGATCGCGCGCCCATTCGGCCTCAATCTGCGCTTCGCTCTTGTAAGCCTGCGTATCCTGCGCGCTGTGGCCTTCGAGACGCGGCACCGTGAGCCGAAGCAGAACTGGTGCACGCTTCATCCGGACGTGGCTGACAGCCTGGTCGATCAGCCGTGCCGCTTCCGTTGGATCGGTGCCGTCGCCGTTGAAGATCGTCAGGCCCGAGAAGCTCGCGAGATTGGCGGCAATGTCCTTGCCCGGCGTCTGATATTCCGACGGGACCGAGATTCCGTAACCATTGTCCTCGATGTAGATGAGGAGCGGCAGCTGCTGCGTGGTCGCGATCGTCAGTGCGGACCAGAAGCCACCGGTCGCGCAGCTCGCGTCGCCGCCGAGGACCACCGAGATTGCGTCGGCCGGGCCTTCGTCGAGAATCCGCTGCTTGTAAGCGATCGCCTGCGCCCAGCCCGCGGCAGGCGTGTACTGCGCCCCTACCCCGCCGCACATCGGTAGCGCGTGCGCCCCGCCCTTGTTGGGATAGTTGAACACGACCCCGATATCGCGGCCGTTCGAATAGCCGCCGGAAAGGCCCATGCCTGATCCGAGCGCGTCCGCCAGGGGGACACCAAGTGCGAGAAGCACCGGCCTCGAGCGGTAATAGCCGAAGACTCCGTCACCATCCTTGAGATGAAGGCCGAGAAGCACCTGCGCCATGTCGTGGCCGCGAGCGCTGAACTGGTAGAGCACCTTCTTTGCAGGGACGAGCTCTTCTTCCTCGATCCGGTCCATCTCGCGGCTGGTGAGGACGAGCCGCGCGACCTCGCGCCAATCCACCGCCGTGGAAACCTTGCCCGGGTCGCGATCCGCCATGGTCAGCTGTCCATCGCCTCGACCACGGCGGCGGTAAATCGGTCGATCTGATCGTCACCCATGCCGACAACATTGAAGCGGCCCGATTCCGCCATGTAGATGGCGTGGTCGGAGCGCAATTTCAGGACTTGCTCGGGGCTCAGCGGAAGCATCGAGAACATGCCGAACTGGCGCCCTATGAATGCAAGGCGCGGGTCGGCCGCGGCAATACGCTGCCGAACCGAATTGATCCGGTCCCGCATCGCCGTGAGCTCGACCAGCCACCGCTCGCGAAGCTTCGGATCATCGAGAACGATTCGAACGCACGCGGCGCCATGATCGGGCGGCATCGACCACATCTCCCGCGCGATCTTGAACACGTGACCCATAGCCTTGGCCGTGGTCTCGGCGGACGCGCTTTTGACCCACAGCGAGCCGACCCGGTCGCGATAGACGCTGAAATTCTTGTCGCAGCTCTGCGCGACGATCGCCTCGTCCGCCACGTCGAGCATCAGCCGGACGCCGAAAGCGTCCTCGTCGAGCCCGCGCCCGAAGCCCTGATAAGCGATGTCGACAAAGGGGATCAGGCCGCGATCGGAGACGACGTTCGCGATCTCGCGCCACTGGCCCTCGTCGAGATCGGCTCCCGTCGGGTTGTGGCAGCAGCCGTGCAGGAGCGCGATGTCGCCCGGCTCGCCCGAGCGAAGGGCCTCGATCATATCTTCGAAGCGGATCGCTCCCTGGCCGCGCTCGTAAAAGGGATATTCGACTTCGCTGAGACCGACTGAGCGGATGATCGGCGGGTGATTGGGCCAGGTCGGCGCCCCGACGAATACCTTCGCCTTCGGATTGGCGGCGGCGAGGAGTTCGAACCCGAGGCGAAGCGCTCCGCATCCGCCCGGCGTCTGGAGGCCCGCGATCCGGTCGTCATCGGCGTGATGCCCGAGAAGAATCGGGCGCAGCAACTCGGCGAAGCGCTTGTCGCCGGCGCTTCCGAGATAGGCTTTCGAGATCTGTGTATCGTGAAGCCGCTGCTCCGCGTCCTTGATGACGCTGAGGATCGGAGTGTTCCCGGCTCCATCGCGAAACACCCCCACGCCGACATCGATCTTGTCCGGCCGCGGGTCCCTGTTGACCATGCCGATAAGCGCAATGAGCGAATCATTGGCGACGGTCGGAAGGTCGGCGAGACCGCGGGTCTTCGCGTCGGTTGGGGTCAGCATGTTATTGCGATTAGCGCGGAACGCCCCTCCCTCCAAGGGAGAGGCGAACCTGTCAGGCCGGCGGCGCCCTCGTCAGCGTCCCAGCGACCGCGGAACGCGCAATTCGCGGATGAACGGGCGCACCAGCCTGACGCGGGGCATGCACGTCCTTCAAGCGCTGGCGGAACGCCCAAATCGCTACGAAAATGGACAGCAGCAGCGGCAAGAACATGGTGCGCTGGCGAAGGCCCAGGCCGACGTTGTAGTTCACGATCGCAAGAAGCACCATCAGGCCAAGCGTGAGAACGAGCGCGAAGCGGATGAAATAAACCTTCTTGTAGAGCTCGACGACTTCGCGCCAGCGAATGAGGCAATAAGCGTAAATCAACACGAAGAACACGTTCTCCATCGACGCCACGAGCCCGAGGGCGTTGCGCGCATCGACGAACATCGGACGGAACAACAAGCTGATCAGCCTTACGGTGAATGGTTGACCGTTGAGGCTGGTGTTGCCCGCAGCCCCGGCGATGACGTCCGTCCTCTCTTCGAGGAACGTCGCAACCGACCCGGGGTCACTCAAATCTATGCCGATGGACGATTGAACCACTGCCCCGAGAACGGCGAGCGCCAGGAGAGCCGGAAGCAGCAGAGTAACCCGCCGGCCCAGGCTTAGTCCGCGGTACAGGGTGGCGGCGATTGCCAGCGATGCCACGACCAGGACCGCGATATGCGCCCGCACGAGCACCATCAGGAGGAGCGCGAATCCGAGGCGCATGATCCGACGCGACACGTTCAGGATCGACCAGGTGCACAAGGCCATTGCAAAGAAAAGTATCGCGTCTTTTCCAATCGAAGCCGTCCAGAAGTGGATGCTCGGTAGAAAGAGAAGATATTTTGACACTGTACTTTGAGGAGCAAGAATTTTCTCGTGCAGTTCCTCGAACGTTCGCATCAGAATCATGATTCCCCAAAAACCAATCGCCTGGAACATCATGAAACAGTCTAAATAACTCGCGCCCAGATATCCCTTCAGCGCCTGCGCGATATGAATCACGAAGACCGTTCCCAAGGACCACCAGGGCTTGTTCGCGAAATGCCAAAGATCGTAATAGTAAAGCGCCGAGTCAGCGATGTGGGACTGGGCGTAATTGTACGACAATATCGTCGCGGCGAGATGGATGATCAGAAGACCGAATAGGAAAGCGAGTCTCGGCAGCGTCAGGCGCGATGACGCAACGGGAAGCGCCAGGAGACTGATGATCAACGCGATATAGCTGACGAATGTCACCGGTGACGCCTTCCCCGACGGCAATCCTGAAGCGACCTGCCACGAATTGCACGACTGAACGCCGCACATAGTCGTGGGGTCCGAAAAAGGCAGCCCGTTTTGGCTAATAGCGTTCCAATTTGCGGAACTCTTGCCAAAGGTAAGCCGATGCGACGGCTCCTCACCTCTTTCCTTGCTGCGATGCGGCGCGACGGGTTTGCCGCTTCGCTGGTCAAGCCTGTCGCGGGGAATGGCGTCGTCCGGGTGCTCGGCATTCTCGCCAGCTTCACGGTCGGGATCCAGCTGGCGCGAGGCCTCGGCGTAACCAACTTCGGTTACTACAGCATCGCCTTGGGAGTGATTACGCTGGCCGAAATCCCGGGAGAATTCGGCTTGTCGACCTTCGTCACCCGCGAGGTCGCGGCGGCATCCGCCCGGAAGGAAACGCACGAACTATTCGCGGTCATCCGATGGGCGGATCGCTCGTGCCGCTGGATTGCATTGAGCATCGCCGTGGTGACCGCGATCATCGCCCTGCTGCTTCGCGAAACCTATTCGCGGACTCTGCTCGAATGCATCCTGATCGGAATCCCGACGATTCCGCTCATCGCGCTCGCCCGGGTACGCGTCGCGGCAGTCTGGGGGCTTGGCCGGGTAGCACGCGCACAAATTCCCGAAGCGCTCGTTCGGCCCGTGGTTTTCTCATGCATGTTAGGGCTGGCCTATATTTTACACGCTAGCCTTAGCCCGCAGCTCGCGATGGGCTTCTTTTGCGGGGCGATCGTCGTCGTCCTCATCGTTTCTTCGGTGTCGCTTCGGCAAGCCTTGCCGGAGCGTCCCGCCGAACCCCGCGAGACTCGCAAGCGCAGCATCTTAAGCTCGGCTCCGATGGGTTTGATGGAAGGAATGCGGGTAATTCAGGGCGAACTTTCGATCGTACTTGCAGGCCTGGTTGCCGCCCCGGCTGTGGTCGGGCTCCTGCGCGTTGCGAATGTAGGCGCAATGACCGCTGCGGCTCCCCTCGTCTTTGTCGTCCAGGTCGGAATGCCGATGATGGCGAAGCTGCACGCGATCGAGGATCACGCGAAACTGCAGAAGGTGGTCACGGCGGTCGCCCAGGCGCAATTCGCCGGAGTCGTGTTGCTGAGCTTGCCGCTTTTCCTCTTTCCGGCGCCGCTGCTCAGCCTCGCGTTCGGGAGGCCCTTCGCCGACGCGAGCGTAGCGCTCCAGGTCTTGCTCGTCGCGCAGATCGTGAACGGTGCATTCGGGCCCAACATCTGGCTGTTGAACATGACCCATCACGAACGCCGAGTCCTTCGCGCACTCGGCGTCGCCCTGGTCATCAACGCGATTGCGGTGCCGCTTCTGGCCAGCCGGTGGGGCGCCACCGGCGGGGCTTGCTCATTGCTTTTCTCTATGATTTGTTGGAACGCGATTAGCTGGCGCGACGCCAGAAAACTGCTCGGGATTGAAACGTCGATTTTCCGTTGGCCCTGGCAGTTAAGGTTCAAAGTCGCATGAATTATACCACTCGGGGAAGGTATTTCCACGGCAGCACCATCGATCGCGCACTGCTCGTAAAGCGGCGATCGCCGCTCTGGGCGCGCAAGGGGGTGGTTTTCATCCACGTGCCGAAGGCCGCCGGCACCAGTATCAGCGAGGCAATCTATGGCCGCTTCACGGGTCACGTTCGCGCATCGGACGTCCTGCGCTGGGCGTCGGCGGCGGTCAGGTCGCTGCCGAAGGTCGCGGTTGTTCGAAATCCCTGGGCCAGGCTCGTGTCAGCCTATCGCTTCATCAAACTGGGACGCGGAATAGGCGGCCCTAACGCGGGGCGAGTCTGGCGGCCGGAGCAATATGAAATTCCGGAATTCGAAAATTTCGAAACATTCGTGAACGAATGGCTGGCGCATCAGGACCTGGACTGGCTCGACGAAGCCTTCCAGGCACAGTCGCCCTTCGTCTCCGACAAGCGAGGCAAGATTATCGTCGATCACCTCGGTCGCGTTGAATCATTGGAGCGAACGCACCGCTATCTGGCCGACCATGTACAGACGCTAAGGCCGTTCGCACGCTCGAACCGGTCAGGCGACCCCGTCGACTACCGCACTTACTACAATCCAAAGATCATCGAGCGAGTAGCGGAGATCTACGCGGACGATGTCCGAATCCTGGGTTATGACTTCGGCGCCTAGCGCGGCTCGGGATAGTCGTATTTGAACGGATCGGTCGGCTGCGGCTGCGTCGGCAACGGCGGCCTCGGCAATTCCTTGTCGCTGTTCGCCGCCTCAAGCAGGACTCCCGCAAGCACGACCGACTGCTGCCTGAGGTCGTCGGCCCTCAGATGGTCGAGCGTGTCGATGTTCGAATGATGGACGCGGCTTTCATAGTCGAGCGGGTCCTGGATGAACTGGAAGCCGGGGATTGCTACCGACTGGAAGAACTCATGGTCGGTGCCTCCGGTCGGGCCGGCGACGACGGCGCCCGCGCCCATGCTCTCGAAGGGCGACAACCACTCGCGTAGCATCGGCTCGGCTGCTTCATTGCCCTCGGCGTAGATGCCACGCAGCTTGCCTGAGCCGTTATCGATGTTGAAGTAAGCCTTGAGGTCCGCGTAACCGGGGAGCGGAGTGACCGGATAGGAATCACGCCATTTGATATAATTGGTGATCCCATTCTCAGTGATTGCCATCGGACGGTGCGCGAGGTGCTGCGCGACATAGTTGAGCGAGCCGAACAGGCCCTGTTCCTCGCCCGTCCACAGCGCGAAGCGGATGGTCCGCTTGGGCCTCGCTCCGATCGCCTTCAGGATTCGCGCCGCTTCCATGACGGCGACTGTACC
>DASTAU010000133.1:0-4865 GCA_035712425.1 Sphingomicrobium sp. | reverse complement strand
AAACCCACCTCTCGCGCGATTTCCGCCAGCCGTCGCTCATGCGCATTGTGCTTCCAACCGTGCATCAGCACGATCGCCAGCGCGTCGATTCCGCTTGCTCGGATTGCGTCCAGCGCCTCGCGGGCCGCCGCCTCGTCGAACGGCACAAGCACATCGCCATCGACGCTCACGCGCTCATCGATCTCGACCACCCGCTCGTACAGCATCGACGGGAGCACGATGTGCCGCGCGAAAATCTCCGGACGCGCCTGGTATCCGATCCGAAGCGCATCACCGAACCCGCGCGTGATCGCCAGCGCCACCCGATCGCCCTTTCGTTCGAGCAAGGCGTTGGTGGCGACTGTCGTTCCCATTCGCACTTCGTCGACCGCACCTCCCTCGCGATAGAGCACGCGTCGGATCGCTTCGAGCGCCGCGTCCGCATATTGACCGGGACTCTCCGACAGCAGCTTCTCGATTCTGAGCTCGCCGACGGACGAACGCGCGACCACGTCGGTAAAGGTCCCGCCCCGGTCGATGGCGAAGGTCCAGCTGCGCTCCACCCGCTCTCTCAAGCAGATGCGCTCGCGCGGCTCAACGGCGCCGTATTTATTCGCTTTCAGCAATGGCTGGCCGTCCGTATCAACGGGGCCTGTGAGCCTTCCCCCGATCCTTCAGGGCCTGCGCATTCCGGTGATCGGCGCGCCAATGTTCATCGTGTCGAACCCGAAGCTGGTCATTGCGCAGTGCACGTCGGGCATTGTCGGGAGCTTTCCCGCGCTCAACGCGCGTCCGGAGTCGCAACTCGACGAGTGGCTGCACGAGATCACCGAGGGGCTCGCAACGTGGAATCGCGACCATCCCGAACGCCCCGCAGCGCCCTTCGCGGTCAACCAGATCGTTCACCGGTCGAACGACCGGTTCGAGCATGACATGCAGGTCTGCGCGAAGTGGAGGGTGCCGATAGTCGTCACTTCGCTCGGAGCAAGAGTCGAACTCAACGAGGCCGTCCACTCCTGGGGCGGGATCACGCTCCACGACGTCATCGACGACCGCTTCGCTCGCAAGGCGATCGAGAAAGGCGCGGACGGGATCATCGCCGTCGCGGCTGGCGCGGGTGGTCACGCCGGGCGCTGGTCACCCTTCGCGCTGCTGCAGGAAATCCGAGCCTGGTTCGACGGCCCACTGATCCTGTCAGGCGCGATCGCCAACGGCGGGTCGATGCTCGCGGCCCAAGCCGCGGGAGCGGATCTCGCTTACGTCGGCTCGCCATTCATCGCGACCGAAGAGGCGAACGCACCATCGGGGTACAAACAAGCGATCGTCGACGGCGGCGCAGCGGACATCGTCTACACCGAAGTCTTCACCGGAGTTCACGGCAATTACTTGCGATCCTCGATCGTGAGTGCCGGCCTCGATCCCGACGCCCTTGCAGGCGTAGACCCCACTGCAATGAAGTTCGGTTCGGCGGGATCGGCCAAAACAAAAGCCTGGCGCGACATCTGGGGTTCCGGCCAGGGAATCGGGATCGTCGATCGAATCCGGCCGGCAGCGGAATTCATCGACTTGCTCGCCGAACAATATGAAGCCGCAAGAGCGCGGCTCTGCGCAAATTAGAGCGAGCCGCCTCCGCTCAAGCCCCTTTCGAGACGCCCCATCAGCGCCCGTGCCGGGCTCTGCGGCACTTCCGTCTCGACGGTGCCCTCGTCCAGCCGCTTCACGCGCGCATAGAGCTCGGCGCTTGAATTGATCAGCCGTTGCGCCGATTCGGGCAGCTGATCGACGACCGCCTGGTCGCTGTCCTGCGCATGGCCGAGCCGCCGCTCGGGACGGCGTCCGTTGCGCTCCGGAATTTCTCCCGACTCGATGGCGCGCTGGGTAAGTAGCCAGGCGACAATGTGCATGATGCGCGTCGTCACCTTCAGCGACTCACAGGCGAAGCCGACGCGCGCGAAGGGCGCCAGCGTCGAGCGATCGTCGCGGCCCGCGTCGTCGAAATAGGAACGCGCCTCGTCGGCGAGGAGCATCGCTTCGGTATAGAGCGAGTCGATCAGGCGCGACGTGATGCGCACCTGGCGCTCGGGCAGATCCGATTCGTCCATCGTCAACACACTGCCACTGTTGATGCTTCCGGAAAACGCCCGACTCGCCGTTCCGACCGGACTTTGCGGTCATTGTCCCGGATCGGAACATCGCCGCTCACGCGATAATGTCGGGCGTGTTCGAATCGAGAATCAACTGGATTCGATCCTTCAACATCAGCTTTCGTCGCTTGAGCCGCGCAATCTCCAGCTGATCGCCCGTGGGTTCCGAGAGCAGAGAGCGGATTTGTGCATCCAGGTCCCGGTGCTCGGCCCTAAGCTCATCGAGGCCGCCGACGGGATTGTCATTGTTCATGTCGTTCCAAGCTTACTCCAACTCGGCGAGCGCAGAAACCTTCGCTGCTGTTCGCGACCACTTGCGCGGCCGGCCCGACCAATCGTGAGATGGGTCAAGACAAAAGTCGCAATTCGTGGTTTATTGCGATCTGGTGACGCTTTGCTGAAAGGATAGGCACCAATGGACAAGGCAATGGCCGAGGCTCTCGAATCGAAGCACGCCGCGCTCCACGCGCTGATCGACGAGGAAGAGCATCGAGCCCACCCAGACGAAGACCTTCTCCACCGTCTCAAGAAAGAAAAGCTCAGGCTCAAGGACGAGATGGCCGGCCACTTCGCTCACTGAAGTGGTCTTTTTTTTGCGCGGAAATCGTCCGCGTTGGTGAATTCCGCGAAGTGATGAGCGCGGCAATGTCGCCGCGCTTCACCCAATCTAGTCGTCGCGCGAGACGCGCTCGATCCGCTCGTGGCGCTCCTGCGCCTCGAGGGTCATGGTCGCGATCGGCCTAGCCTCGAGCCGGCCGAGCGAAATTGGCTCGCCGGTCACTTCGCAATAGCCATATTCGCCTTCGTAGAGACGGCGAACCGCGCAATCGATCTTGGAGATCAGCTTGCGCTGGCGATCGCGGGTGCGGAGTTCGATTCCCCAGTCCGTCTCGCTCGACGCACGGTCGGCAATGTCCGGCTCGCGCAGCGAATCGACCTGGAGCTGCGCCATCGTCGCGCGCGATTCCTCGACGATCGCTTCTTTCCAGGCCTTGAGCTTGCGGAGGAAGTAAGCGCGGTGCTTGCCGCACATGAATTCCTCGTCGTCCGTCGGCTGGTAGCCCTCGGGAAGAATGATCCGATCAAAAGGTTCGAAGTCGTCGCCGCCGTAAAGGTCGACAAGTGCAGTCGCCATTAGAAACCCTCCCCCGCACAAGTTCCCGAGCCCCTTCGAGAACCTCAAACGCCGCCGCCTGCTGCGGCCGGCCCACCGGTGCAGCCGGAGGCAATAAGTGCTGACTTTCCCGGGACTTATCCGGTCAAGTCGGCTATCCCCAACCGGGCCTATAGTTATGCCGCCACTGCTTAACAAGCACTGACACAAGACCGGTGAAGAAATCGCCAAGCTGTTGCGAATATGGCGCAATTCTTCGCGGTTGCAGCATTTCCGCGGCTCGCCCATAGGCGGCGGCGTGCGCATTCTGATCACCAACGACGACGGCGTGAACGCGCGAGGCCTCAAGCTCCTCGAATCGGTAGCGCGCAGGTTCAGCGACGACATCTGGATCGTCGCTCCAATGGAGGAGCAGTCCGGCGCCGGCCACTCGCTGACGCTGACGACTCCCGTACGCTTGCGCCAACACGACGACCGGCGGTTCTCGGTCAACGGGACTCCGACCGATGCCGTGATGCTGGCGCTTGCGCACATCATGAAGGACTCGCCGCCCGACGTGATCCTCTCGGGCATCAATCGCGGCGCGAACCTCGCCGAGGACGTCACTTACTCGGGCACGGTATCGGCGGCGATGGAAGGCGCGCTCGCCGGCGTTCGTTCGATCGCACTAAGCCAGGCTTATTCCCGCGAAGGCATGGGCGACACCGTCCCTTTCGCCGCGGCGGAGGCGTGGGCCGAGCGGGTTCTCGGCCCCCTGCTCGACTTCGAGTCGGAGGGAGGCACGCTCATCAACGTCAATTTCCCCGCGCTGCCACCCGAGGATGTCAAAGGCATCCGGGCCTGCCGCCAGGGACTTCGAGACTATGGCCGGCTCAGGATCGTCCAGCGAACAGATCCGCGCGGTTATGATTATTATTGGTTCGGACTTGGACCGATGGTCCAAACGCCGGGCCATTCGACCGACCTCGAAGCCATCGCCGACGGCTATGTCTCGGTGAGCCCGCTACATCTCGACCTCACGCACGAAGCGTCGCTCGACACAATTCACAAACGGTTCGCGGCCACGCCCTAGGGGGCGCAGCCGCGAAACTTTCTTCAGCAATATCAAGCGGTGGTTAGCGGCCGCGCTCCGGTGAACCTTGCGGCGCTGCCGGCGGCGCGTTCGTCGACTGCGCAAGCCAGGTCTCGCTTGCCCCGCACGAGCTGGTCAACGTCGTTGGCGTCCCAGCCTGAAATGGCCCGCTGTACGGCACGCATTCCTGCGCTCCGCCCGCCATCAGGCACAGCTGGCCGTTGGCTGCAGTCCAGGTCCCGGGGACAGTGCTGCCGCCCGGCGTCATGATCCGGAGCTGTCCGCCCGGATCGAGATAGACCGTGTTGGTTGTCCCGTTCGTCGTCACCTGAACCGGCTGTCCGACAATTTCGACGCCCGGAGTCCAACCCGCCTGCGCCATCGCGGCGGCGGGAAGGGTAGCACCGATCGTCAATCCAACCGCGGCGCGTACCAGAAAGCTGCTCTTCATGATCCCGGTTCCCTTTCGATCAGAGCGAGGGCGCGAAGCGTCTACGCGGGGCTGTTGTTGTTGTGATGATTGCGAAGGACGAAATAGAGCCCAATGCCAGCGGCC
>DASTAU010000132.1:0-3582 GCA_035712425.1 Sphingomicrobium sp. | reverse complement strand
CCGACGCTGGTGAAGCCCGCGACCATCGCCGATTCCATCATGTAGCCGGAAAGGCGCGTGTCCTTGCCGATGACGACGCGGTGGCGATGGTCGCCGCGAAGGAAATGCGCGCCGGCCGCCATTCCGACGGCAAGCGCGGTCTGGGCCGTCATCGGCTCGGCGTTGGTGGTCCCGCGAATCCCGTCGGTGCCGAAGAATTTCCGTGTCATCGCCGCCGCTTTAGTCGCTGCGGGCGCGCCACGCGAGTGTCAGTGGCGATACGCCGTCGGCAAGTCCGTCCGCGGCAAGTAGCGATAACGCTGGAGCAACCGCGTCTGGTGTGTCTCCAGCGGCTGCTCGACCCCATCGATATAGACCTGGTCGGCGGCGCTGGATCCTTCGAGCGGATCGCCTGACCAGATGACGAGGTCCGCGCGCCGGCCCGGCTCGAGGCTCCCGATCTCTCCGCCCATGCCAATCGCCTCGGCCGGGCGCGACGTAATCATCGCCAGCGCTTCGCCCCAGCTGACGCCAGTTGCCCCAGGAATGCGCTGAAGCCCGACCAGGTTGCCCGCATACTGGCGCTCCATGAACAGGTTGCGGGTGTCGTTGTCGTCGATCATCCCGATCGAGACGTTGACCCCGGCCGCGCGCATGCGACCGACATTCGACTGAGTCGCGGCGATCTGCTCGAACGCGGCGGGAAGGTCGTTCACCGCCGATGCGATCACCGGGATTCCCGCCTCGGCGATCCTGTTCGCGACGAGCCATCCCTCGCTCGCGCCCACCAGGACGATCTTCAGCGACGGGAATTCGCGCTTGAGATCGATGACCTGAAGGATGTCGCTCGCCCGCTCGGCGTGAACCAGAAGATACTGCCGCCCCTGAAGCACCGGCACAAGCGCCGCCGCGTCGAAGCGGGTGAGGAGTATGTCTTCGCTGCGCCGCGCATCGGGGCCATAAACGCGCGATTCATTCGGATTGCGCACGATGGGACGCCGGGTCCCAGTTGAAGCGTGAGTAGCTTCGATCGGGCCTTCGAACCGCCGAAGCTCAGAGGCTTCGCGCAGCGCATTGCGGAAGAACACCTGCGCCGAGCCGCGCGAACCGCCCGCTTTCGCCGCGCCCTTCTCGCCAAGTTCGACGAACTGGAATTTCCGCGCGGCCGTGATCGGCTCCATGTCCGCGCCGGTATCGATCACCGCGCCCTGGCCGCCGAAGATGCTTTTCCCAGCCTGCGGCACGACCAGCGCGCGCGTGACTCCATCCGCGCGGTTCACGGCAATCGTCGTGTCGAGCGGGTTGATCGAGGTCGAGGCGTCGATCGAGGCGCTGAACGGCCCGTTCGCCGTCGTGTCGTCGGCGCCCTCCGCCGACAAATCGACGTCCGCTAGCCCGAGCCGCGAGAATCCGGCGACGATTCCCGGCGTGACCCATTTGCCCGTCGCGTCGATGACCTGCGTGCCTGCCGGCAACTTCATCCGCACATCGCCGGCGGCGACGATTCGCCCGTCGCGAACAATCACCATGCCGTTCGGGATCGGCTCCGAGCCGTTGCCGAGTGCGACGGTCCCTCCAACGATGGCGAAGGTCTGCGCACCGGCAGGGGCGGCAGCGGCGAGCAGCAGGGCGGCAATGCGGCCGATCATTTCACATCTCCCTCGCCCGGCTGGCCGAGCTCGAAGTCACTCACCGGCCGCTTCTTGGGATTGTTCGCGTCGTACATTTCGGCACCGTCGATCCACACGCGCTCGGGCCGCGAATAATCGCTGAACGGATCGCCGTTCCACATCACGACGTCCGCTCCCTTGCCGGCCGTCAGCGTCCCGGTCTTGTCCAGGATTCCGAGAGCCTTCGCCGGGTTGCGGCTGAGCCATTCCCACGCGACCGCCTCTGACAGGTTGGGAATGCCCGCGCGGATGCCGTCGCCGAGCGCCTTCGCCGCTTCCTGATTCAGCCGCTGGATGTAATTGGGATCGTCCGAGTGGACGATCGCGCAGGCGCCCGCATTGTGGACCAGCGGGATATTCTCCTTGATCGCGTCATAGGCTTCCATCTTGAAGCCGTACCAGTCGGCCCACATCACCGCGCAAATGTCATTGTCGCGCAGCAGATCGGCGATTTTGTAAGCCTCTACCGCGTGATGAAACGCGGTGATGTGATAGCCGAACTCCTTCGACATATCGATCATGTTGGCCATTTCGTCGGCGCGATAACAGTGGTTCTGGATGAGGATCTTGCCTTCCAGAACGCCCTTCAGCGTGTCCATCGCCAGGTCGCGCTCGGGCATGTCGCCGCCCTTCGCGTAATATTTGTCCCACTTGTTCTTGTAGGCGACGGCCTTGATCCAGGTCTGCCGGGCGAGCGCGATATTGCCCATGCGCGTTTGCGGCATCTGGTTGTTGCTGCCGTAGACGCGCTTGGGATTTTCGCCGCAGGCCATCTTGAGGCCATAGGGCGCGCCCGGAAACTTCATCTCCTGGACCGTCCGCCCCGGCACGTTCTTCAGGACGACCGAACGGCCGCCGAACAGGTTGGCCGAACCGGGAAGGATCTGCAGCGTCGTGATTCCGCCATTGACGAGCGCCCGACTGAAGCCCGGGTCTTGCGGCCAGACGCTATGCTCGGCCCAAACTTCTGGCCGCACCGGCGAAGTCGCCTCGTTGCCGTCGGAGTTCGCGCTGACTCCCGGAGACGGATAGTCACCGAGATGGCTGTGGACGTCGATGATCCCCGGCGTGACGAACTTGCCGGCGCCGTTGATCTCCAGCGCTCCGGCGGGAGAAGCCAACTCCGGCCCGCCGACTGCCTTGATTACCCCGTCGCCAAAAACGACGGTGCCGTCGTTGATCTGCTGTCCGTCGCCGGTGAACACCGTCGCGTGTCGGATGACCGTCAGAGCGCCCGGATAGCGGACGTAGGTCGAGGGATAGGGGTCCTCGTTGATGTGGACGGCAGGCGCCTCGGGCGGCTTCGTCGTTGCGCATCCAGCAATGAAAAAAGCAGCCGCGGTCGCGGCGAAAATCCCCCTATTTGACACCGTGCATCCACTTCTGAAGCGGCCAGGAGAGCAGGAACAGAACCACGCCCGCCCCGATCGCGACCCACGCGATGGTCGTGAAGGTGTGCGTATAGGTCTCGAGGCTGACCTTGAGGTTGGTGACCTGCCCGCCGACGGTTTCGACGCTCGCGAACTGTGCGACGACGCCCGCGAAATATTGCGCGACCGAAATCGACAGGAACCAGACCCCCATCATCAGGCCCACGATCCTGGCGATCGAAAGCTTGGTGATCATGCTGAGCCCGACCGGCGAGATCGCAAGCTCCGCAATCGAGTGGATCACATAAAGCCCCGCGAGCCACCACAGGCCGACCTTGAAATCAGGACCCGCGAAAGTGGTGCCCCACACGAGGAAGAGAAAACCCGCGCCGACACCGATCAACGCCATCGAGAACTTGAGCGGGATTGACGGCTCCAGGTTGCGCTTGGCGAGTGCTCCCCAGAGAATGCTCATCAGCGGCGCGAGGATGACGATCGCAATCGGGTTGAAATTCTGGGTCTGCGGGGCGGACAGGGTGAACAGCCCGAACACATCGCGGTCG
>DASTAU010000131.1:0-3905 GCA_035712425.1 Sphingomicrobium sp. | reverse complement strand
CGCGAGAAGCCGTGGCTGACGCTTCCGCCCGCGCCGAGATTCCCGCCATTCTTGGAGAAAGCCGTACGGACGTTGGTCGCGGTGCGGTTGCGGTTGTCGGAGAGCGCCTCGACGATGATCGCGACCCCGCCCGGGCCGAAGCCTTCGTAGCGGATTTCCTCGTAATTCTCGGCGTCCGATGCTGACGCTTTGTCGATCGACCGCTGGATATTGTCCTTGGGCATCGATTGGGCGCGAGCGGCGATGATCGCGGCACGGAGGCGCGCGTTCGCATCGGGGTCGGGAAGGCCCATCTTCGCCGCCACCGTGATCTCGCGGCTGAGTTTCGAGAAGAGGGCCGAGCGCTTCTTATCCTGCGCCCCCTTCCGGTACATGATGTTCTTGAACTTGGAATGGCCCGCCATTGCCGTTCTCTACGCCAACCCCAGCGCCTGGCGATAGGTCTCCAGGATTGCGTCCTGTTCCTGGCGGGTATGGGTCTCCATTTTCCGGAGGCGAACGATCATCCGCATGATCTTGGGATCGTAGCCGTTCGCCTTCGCTTCGGCGTAGACGTCGCGAACATCGTCCGAGATGCCCTTCTTTTCCTCTTCCAAGCGCTCGATCCGCTCGATGAACAGCCGCAGCTGATCGGCCGCGACGGTGCCCTCCGCCATGCTCAAAGTCTCCAATGTCGATGTGTGAAACGCGCCTCTAGCGGGTTGAACCGGCATATCAAGCGGCTAAGGCAGGCCCGTGACGGAAACCCTCGCCCCCCGCGGCCGCAAGGTGAAAATCCTCGCGACGCTCGGCCCAGCATCGAGCGACGCCAAGATGGTCCGCAAGCTGATGATCGCCGGCGCGGACGCATTCCGGATCAACATGAGCCACGGCGACCAGAAGACGAAGGCCAAGCTGGTCGAGCATATCCGCGCGCTCGAAAAGGAATTCCACCGGCCGACCACGATCCTGTTCGACCTGCAGGGGCCGAAGCTTCGGGTCGGCCATTTCGAGGGCGGGAGCACCACGCTCGAAAAGGGCAAACGCTTCATTTTCGACCGTGAGGACAAGGCTGGCGACTGCAAGCGCGTCCAGCTGCCGCACGCGGAGCTCTTCGAGTCCGTGAAGCCGGGGACCAACATCCTCATCGATGACGGCCGCGTGCGGCTGAACGTGCTCGAGGCGGGCGATTCGCAGATCGTCAGCGAAGTGAAGGTCGGCGGGCCGGTTTCCGACAACAAGGGCGTCAACGTGCCGGACGTGGTGGTCCCGATTCCGGCGCTGACCGATAAGGACCGCGACGACCTGCAGTTCGCGCTGGAGCAGAGGGCGGACTGGGTCGCGCTGTCGTTCGTCCAGCGGCCGGAGGATGTGGCCGAAGCGCGCTCGCTGATCGGCGACCGGGCGGCGCTGCTGGCGAAAATCGAGAAGCCGGCGGCGATCGACCGTCTGAACGACATTGTCGCTCTGTCCGACGCGGTGATGGTCGCGCGTGGAGATCTCGGCGTCGAGCTTCCGCCGGAGCGCGTGCCGCCGCTTCAGAACAAGATCGTCGCCTGCGCGCGCCAGTTCGGAAAGCCGGTGGTCGTCGCGACGCAGATGCTCGAATCGATGGTGACTTCGCCGACTCCGACGCGGGCCGAGGTCAGCGACGTCGCGACCGCGATCTACGATGGCGCAGACGCCGTGATGCTTTCGGCGGAAAGCGCGACGGGACAATATCCGTGCGAGGCGGTTCAGATGATGGACCGGATCGCAAGGAGCGTCGAAGGCGATCCCTCATACCAGGCGCGGATTCACTTCACGCAGACCCGGCTCGAGCCGACGACCGCGGATGCGCTTGCAGGGTCCGCGAGGCAAATCGTGCAGACGGTCTCGGCGACCGCGATGGTCTGCTACACGAGCTCGGGAGCGACGGCGCGGCGTATTGCCCGCGAGCGTCCGGCGGTGCCCCTGCTGGCAATGAGTCCGTCGCAGCATACGGCGCGGCGGATGGGGCTGTTGTGGGGCGTGCACGCCGTCCACTCGCGCGACGTCGGAAGCTTTGAGGAAATGGTCGAGAAGGGGAAGCGCATGGCGCTCCGCCACCAGATCGCCAAGGGCGGCGACCGGGTCGTGCTGATGGCCGGAATTCCGTTCGGAACCGCTGGATCGACCAACGTGCTTCACGTCGTTCGGCTGATCGGCGACGAGCTGGAACGATACCAGGCGAGCAAGGGAACCGCTTAAGAGCGGTTATTCAGCGGCCACGGCTAGCGGCAGCGACCGCTTCGACTTCTTCTCGTCGATCCGCCGGAAGGTTGCGAGCGCCTGCCCGACGATCTGGTCCATGTTGTAATAACGATAGGTCGCCAGGCGGCCGACGAAGGTGACGCCTTTCGTCGAATCCGCAAGCGCTTCGTAGCGCTTGTAGAGCGCCTGATTTTCGGCGCGCGGGATCGGGTAATAGGGATCGCCTTCGGCCGACGGATATTCGTAGGTGATGGTCGTCACCGGCGCTTCCTGGCCGGTCAGGTGCTTGTATTCGCTAATGCGCGTGTACGGGACTTGCGGGTCGGGATAGTTCACCACCGCGACCGGCTGGTGGCGCTCCTCATCCAGCGTCTGATGGTCGAACTTCAGGCTCCGGTACGGCAGCTTGCCGAAGCGGAAGTCGAAATATTCGTCGATCGGGCCGGTGTAGATGATGTGGCCGGTATCGACCTCGTCGCGGACGTCGCGGTAATCGACGCCGGTGCGGATCTCGATCAGCGGATGGTCGAGCATCTTCTCGAACATCTTGGTGTAGCCGTGGAGCGGCATGGCCTGGAACGTGTCGCTGAAATAACGATCGTCGGTGTTGGTCCGGGTCGGGATTCGCGAGGTCACCTGCTTGTCGAGCTCGCTCGGGTCGAGGCCCCATTGCTTGCGCGTATAGCCCTGGAAGAAGAGCTCGTAGAGCTCGCGTCCGACGGCATTGATCACCACGTCCTCGGAGGTCTTGATATCCTCGACCGGTTCGGCGCGTGACGCGAGATAGTCGGCGGCTTCCTGGTCGGTCTTGAGGTCGAGATCGAACAGCTCATTGAGCGTCGTCCGGTTGATGGGGATCGGAACCAGCTTGTCGCGGACGACTGCGCGGACCCGATGCTCGTAGGGACGCCACTCGGTGAACTGTGAAAGGTAGTCGACCACTGCGTCGCTGTTCGTGTGGAAAATGTGCGGACCGTATTTGTGGTAGAGGATTCCGGCCTCGTTTAGCTCGTCATAGGCATTGCCGCCGACGTGGGGGCGACGGTCGATAAGCAGGACGCGCGCTCCGTGCTGCGATGCCAGGCGCTCGGCGAGGACGGAGCCGGCGAAACCGGCCCCGACGATCAAATAGTCGTAGCGGCCGCCGGAGGCGGCCTTTGCTCCCTGATGCTCGCTCATTCCGCGGCTACCAGAAGTGCAGGCGAAGTCGTTCCCGTACGCGTCCCGAGGACGTCGGCGATGAGGCCGGCCATGCGCGCCTGAGTCGTGTTCCAGCTCGACGCCGACAACATCAGGTCGGCCTCGGCCAGCCACCCGCTCTCGGGGTTGTGCGACAGTTTCAACGCCCCCTCGCAAGCGGCGACGAACTCTTGCGGAGTGGAGGCGATCTTCACGCCTTCGAGCTGGCCATAGTGCCGGACGACGTCCTTGATCGGAGTCGAGACCACCGGCTTTCCGCCGGCGAGATATTCGGGGGTCTTGGTCGGGGAGATGAATTGCGTCGATTCGTTCATCGCGAACGGCATCAGCGCGACGTCCCAGCCCGAGAGATAGGCCGGAAGCTGGTCATAGGTCTTGGGCCCAAGATAATGAATGTTCGGCCGCTTCGGCAGGTCTTCCTCGCTGATCTTCACGACCGGCCCCACCATCACGAACGACCAGTCGGGACGCGCGGCCGCGACCTTGTCGAGAAG
>DASTAU010000130.1:0-13593 GCA_035712425.1 Sphingomicrobium sp. | reverse complement strand
CCGCCGAGCCTCGCTCTCACCGAGCATTGGAATTACGACGACAGCGCGAAGGACTTCCACGGCGGTTATGCGTTCATGAGCCAGGGCCCGCTCCCCAACGCCTGGGCGGAAACGCTCGCCGGACGAGGCTTATGGGGCATGGCGTTGAGGCAGGAAATGACCGCCTTCAATTTCATGGCCGGTCTGAGAATCGTCGGGGAAACCGAGCCGCGGCCCGTCAACCGGGTCGAGCTTGACGACGAGAAGGACCATTTCGGGATCCCCATCCCGCGAGTCACCTTTTCCCTTTCCGACAACGACAAGAAGCTGATGGAGCATTCGATCGGATCGATGCGCGACATCCTCGAAGCCGGCGGCGCGCGCGACTTGTGGGACGACAAGGACAGCTCCCACCTGCTCGGCACGTGCCGGATGGGCGACAATCCCGAGGATAGCGTGGTCAATCGTGACGGCCGCGCCTGGTCCATTCCAAACCTGTGGATCTGCGACGGTTCGCTGTTCCCGACGAGCGGCGGAGTGAACCCCTCGCTCACCATTCAGGCGAACGCTCTTCGCATTGGCGACCGCATCAAGGGCATGGCCGCGCGAGGTGAACTGTGAGGAAAGTGCCCTCACGCATCGCAAGCATCGAAGACCTGCGTCGCCGGGCTCGCGCTCGAGTGCCGAAGCCGTTCATGGATTATCTAGAAGCGGGCTCGTTCTCGGAGATTACGCTGCGCGAGAACCGCCGCGATCTGGATGCAATCCGATTTCGTGAACGCGTGATGTTCGACGTGTCGAACCGCAAGCTCGAAACGACGATGCTCGGCGAGAAGGTCGCGATGCCGGTCGCTATCGGTCCCACGGGAATGTGTGGCGCGGTCTGGTCGAACGGCGAAATCTTGTCGTGCCGCGCGGCGCACGAGTTCGGAATCCCGTTTTCACTTTCGACGAACGCGCTCCTCTCGATCGAGGACGTCCGTAGCTCGGTCGACAAGCCTTTCTGGTTCCAGCTCTATCTCGAAAAGGACCGCGGCTTCTCGAAAGAGCTTCTCGAGCGCGCCGCGAAAGCGGGCTGCCCTGTGCTGATCCTGACAATGGACCTGCATGTCGAAGGCACGCGCTACGTCGACTCGCACAATGGGCTCGGAATGCCGCCGAAGCTCACGCCGGCGAACGTCTGGAGCATCGTCAGCCATCCGAGCTGGGCGCTGGCCATGCTGCATTCGAAGCGTTGGAGCTTTGGGAATTACGCCGACAAGGTGAAGAGCGGAAATGTCAAGGAGATGGCGGAGCTGGTGAGAAGCCAGCTCGATTCCTCGTTCGATCTAAAGACCCTCGAATGGGTTCGCTCGCTGTGGCCCGGCAAGGTGATCGTGAAGGGCATCCTCGATGTCGAGGACGCAAAGATGGCGGTCAAAGCCGGGGCGGACGCGATTCTCGTTTCCAACCACGGCGGCCGCCAGCTCGACAGCGCGCCATCGACCGCGTCGGTGCTGACCAGCATCGTCGATGCGGTCGGCGACATAACGGAGGTTTACGTCGACAGCGGCGTTCGATCGGGTCTCGACGTGCTGAAATTCCTCGGACTCGGGGCGCGCGCCTGCTTCATCGGCCGCGCATATCTCTACGGGCTGGGTGCTTATGGGCAGGCGGGCGTCAGCAAAGCGCTTGAGATCCTCCGGGACGAGTTGAGCATCGCGATGGCGCTCACCGGCGTCACCGATGCGGCGAAGGTCCCACGCGACATCATCCTCCGTCCGCCGCCACCGCCCTCAATGCCTGCAACCGCAAGCAGCGGCGGACCGTTTCAAGACGTGCGCGTTTACGAACATAGCTAGACTGGAGCGACACCATGGCCATGACCGGCGGCGACATCCTCGTCGAAACCCTGATCAAATGGGGCGTGGACACGATCTTCGGGATACCCGGAGACGGCATCAACGGCGTCTTCGAGGCGCTTCGGCAGCGGCAGGACAAGATCCGTTTCGTGCAGGTCCGACACGAGGAATCCGCGGCATTCGCAGCCTGCGCTTATGCCAAGTTCACCGGCAGGCTGGGCGTGTGCCTTGCGACGTCGGGGCCCGGCGGGATCCACCTGCTGAACGGCATTTACGACGCCAAGCTCGACAACCAGCCCGTCCTGGCGATCACCGGCGCGCAGCATCATGACCTGATCGAAACCTACACCCAGCAGGACGTGGCCCTGGACAAATTGTTCATGGACGCGACGGCCTATTCGGTTCGCGTGATGGGACCCGCTCACGTGGAGGACGTGGTCGAGCAAGCGTGCCGTACCGCCCTCGCCTATCGCCAGCCGACGCACGTGATGATCCCGGTCGATTTCCAGTCGCAACCGGTCAAGGACCGGTCGGAACGCAACGTTGCCGACCACGTGTCCAACGTGATGGCGCTCGGCGGGCAGCTGCCCAATCCCGAAATGCTGCAACGCGCGGCAGACATTCTCAACGCAGCAGAAAAGCCGTTCATCCTCGCGGGGCGCGGCGCAATTGGCGCCACCGACGAACTGCTGGCCACGGCTGAACGACTCCAGGCGCCAATCGGAAAGCCGCTGCTCGGCAAGCAATCCGTGCCCGACGAGAGCCCGTACACGACGGGCGGCGTCGGTCTTTTGGGAACGAAGCCTTCGCAGGAAGCGCTCGAAGGCTGCGACACGCTACTGATCGTCGGTTCGACTTTCCCCTACGTCGAATTCTACCCCCAACCCGGAAAGGCGAAGGCCGTCCAGATCGAGCTCGATCCGAAGCGCGTCGGCATGCGCTATCCGGTCGATGTCGGCCTCGTCGGCGACAGCAAGCTCGTCCTCTCCGAGCTCCTCCCGCTGCTCAAAAAGAACGACAGCAGCAAATTTCTAGAGAGCGCGCAGAAAAGCATGCGCGAATGGCGCGACCTGATGCACGAGCGCGGGACTCGGCGCGAAATGCCGATGAAGCCGCAGGTCGTCACCGAGGAGCTCAACAAGCTGCTCGACGACGATGCGATCGTCATCACCGACAGCGGGACGATCACGGCCTGGACCGCGCGCCACGTCGACATGCGAGGCGACATGCAGTTCAGTTGCTCGGGAACGCTCGCCAGCATGGCCTGCGGCCTGCCCTATGCGATTGGCGCCTCGATCGCGCATCCCGACAAACAGGTCGTCGCCGTGATCGGCGACGGCTCGGCGGCGATGCTGATGGGCGATTTGGTGACGCTGAGGAAATACAACCTCAACGCCAAGGTCATCGTCATCAAGAACAACGCGCTCGGCCAGATCAAATGGGAACAGATGGTCTTCCTCGGCAACCCCGAATATGGTTGCGAGCTGGAGCCGATCGACTTCGCCAGGGTCGCCGAAGGCTGCGGTATCGACAGCGTGACGATCGACGACCCGGCCCGTTGTGGCGCGCAATTGCGTGAGGCCCTGGCGACCCCGGGACCGTGCCTCATCGAGGCGGTGGTCGATCCGTACGAGCCTCCGATGCCGCCGAAGATCGAGACGAAGCAGGCGCTCCACATGGCCGAGGCGCTCGCCAAGGGCACGCCAAACGCCATGAAGACGGCATTGACCCTCGCATCCGACACGGTGCGCGAACTCGTGTGAACGTGTCGCGGGCTTGGTCTCGCTTCCCACGTGCCTGACGGCAAAAGATTGACCTAAGGTCAATTTTGTCGGATCGGGCTAAGAGTAATGGCAACGGCAGCACTAGATCCGGCGATCGGCCTTCATTCGGTGAGCCGGGACATTGCCGAGATCCCGCTTTTCGATCGCCTTCCCCGCGCAAGCCGCGAACGCCTCCTGGACGGCGGTCGGATCGAGCGGTTTCCGGCGGGCGCCACGATCTTCTCCGAAGGAGAGACCCCAAGGCATTTCCATGCACTCCTGCGCGGCATGGTCGACCTGTCATCGACCTACAGGGGCCGGCACTGCACTGTCCTGCTCCTGACGCCGGGCGATTCGTTCATGCCTGCGGCGGCGCTTTATGATGAGCCTTATCTGCTCTCCGCACGGACACTAGCCCCCTCCCGAGTGCTGATGATTGACGCCAATGTCGTGCGTAACGAGGCCAAGCAGACGCCGGAGTTCGGAATGGCCATTTCGCGGCTGCTGGCTGGCCAGTTCCGCTTGAGCCTTCGAATCATCCTCGATCTCAAGTGCCGGTCACCGTCCGAGCGGCTCACGGCCTTTCTTCTAAGACTCCACGACATGCGCCCTCCCGGTACCGTGGCCCAGATTCCGTTCACCAAACGCCAGCTTTCAGCGCGGATCGGCATGCAGCCGGAGACTCTGTCGCGGACGCTCCAGGTGTTGGCCGGAAACGGCCTTTACCTTCGCGGCCGCGAGATCATCGTGGCGGATCGGGCCAAAGCGGAAGCCTTTTGCGGAGAAGATCCCTATCCGAGCGGGAGCGAAGACGAGCTCGGCGTCTATGCGCTATAAGAGCGCTTGATCAACGATAAGAATTGCAACGGTCGCGGGCTTCCGCGCGATTGTTTCCCGGCTCCCGATGTGGCGATGCGTAGCAGGGAGCTCGGGTGGCCCCGGCTTAGCTGCTACGCCGGGACCACCCATCCCGAGCGAACGGACCTATGACCTCGAAGCTTCTCGCTGCTGGTGGACGGGCCCCTTGCGCGCCGCCGCGGCATCGGGGCCAACGCTCTTGTGCTTCGACGCTTTCTCGAGTCCCTCATGGAGCGGACGATGCACGAACGGGACCAGGACGCCCGTAGCCAGGCCCCAGACGATCAATGACAAGGCGAGGCCGGCCGCCGCGTTTCCGGCGGGCGCCCGGCCTCCGCTGAGCAGCGGAAGGATCAGCACCGCCCCTGCACCCCAAAGTGCGAAACCGAATGAAAGGCCGAAGAGCCAGCCCCCGTGAACCGCGTTGGCAGTTCGGCCGAAAAAACGCGCGTAAACCGCGCCGGCAATCGCCATCACAAGCGATCCGATTGCCGCCGTCTCGAGCGGAGACATGGCCAATATGCGGGCTTCCACTTCCAACGACCCGAAACCGATCAGCACGCCAAGGGCCGGGATGGTGGCCAGGATACCGGAGATCGCGCCCGCGGCCAGGGGCCGCTGGCTCGGTCCGGGATTATAGCCATGCGCCGCGACGAAACCGTACATCATTCCATGATCTCCTTTAGCGCCTTGCAATCCGCATAGCCGGGCTGGTCGCGATAAAGATCGATCAGATGCTTGTAAGCGAGCCCCACCGTGCGAGCCTCGCGATTGAGATCGAACAGCCCAACGGGATAGACGAGACCGATCGCCTCATTTATCGCGATGCTCCAGTCGATCTGGTCGGTCAGGCTGTACCAGGTGAAGCCGACCAACGGCACGCCGGCTTTCGCGAGAAGCTGGACGTTGTGCCACTGCCGCCACAGCCAGCGCGGAGCTCCGTCAGCGTCCATCTTGTTCGTTTCGGTATGCATCATCGGCCGACGGTAACGCTGCCAATATTGGTCGGCGATCACGTACCAGCCGAACAGTTCGCCCAACGCCTGCGCCTGCCCCTTGCGGTCGATCAGCCGTTCGTTCCATTCGTAATAGTCGACACCGAGAATGGAGCGGCGGGGCACCTTGCGGCGGCCGATCTTTCCGATGTCGTCCTCCGCGATGCCCTGACTGCAGAGGAGGTCGTGCATCGGCTTGTCGAGCGGGTGAGCGAAGATCAGGTCGAGCGGAAGGAAGCGCCGCTCATTGGCCGCCTCCGCAACCTTCTGGATGTCCGGATCGGGGCAGCAGGGTTGATAGAACTCGCTACTTTCGCTGTTGATGAACACCGCATCGTCGCGCCGTTTGAGGATGGCGTCGCTCATCCTGACGCTCGCGTTCGCGAGGTTCCACGCCGCTCTGGCGTAAGCGCCCTCGTCGTGCAGCTGCTCGTTCCACAATCCATCGAGCGCGCTCATTCGGGCGCAGACATACATCTCGTTTACCGGCGTATAGAAGCGAACCCAGGGATATCGGTCGGCGAATGCGCCTGCATATTCTTCGAGCGCCTGCCCGATATCGCGGTTCTGGAAATCGCCTAGCCAGGACGGGAGGCCGAAGTGGCAGAGGTCGATGATAGGCTCGGGACCGAAGTCGCGAAGTTCGGCCATCTGGGGGTCGATATAATCCCAGTCGAAACGGCCGGGCCCTTCATAGACCAGGTGAAGCGGGGGCCCGTAGCGGATGTGGGTGATGCCGATTTCGCGGGCGAGTTGAAAATCGCGCTGCCAGACTTCGTAGTGCCGCGTGGAATCCATTTCATCGCGGCGCCAGCGACCTTGATCGATCGTGGGGTAGCTGCACTCGATGCCCGTCGCGAACATGAAGGCGGTCGAGTTCTCGCGGCGGTTCGGAGCCGACATTTGCTGGCGATGAGCCGGCCTCGGCGGCCTGTGATCGACGGCGTAGCCGACGGGTCGCCGATAGATCGCTCCGACGGTTAGCCCGAACAGTGCATGAGCAATGAGGAGGCTGACGACCGTCGGTACCGAAAGCGATGCAAAGAAGCTGCTTAGGGAAAGCGTGACCAGATCCGAATGAGTTCGCATCAGGGCGAGCTCCGGATAAACGACGAGGATCGCCAGCGTGGCGGGCAATATCGCAAAGATCAGGCCCTGAATTGCCGGTGGCAGGCGAAAGCGGCCCCAGAAGAAAAAGGCGTAGAATACCGCCCAGCTGACGCCGATGCAGAGATGCGCGATCAGCGCCGCCCCCTCGGCAAGCAGCGGGAGACGGTGAAATTCGCTGGTGCTCAGCTCCTTGACGAGATCCACCGTCGGAAAGCCGGCGGCGGCGCTGGCGATAGAGAATGCCTCCATCGCCGCCGCACCCGCGAGCCCGGCGACAATCGCCTTTCGAAGGGCAACAACACGGATCATCCATAGTCGAACGCCAGTTCGGCCTAATCAGTTCACCGTAGCCGAAACGAAAAGGGCGCCCGCATCGCTGCGAGCGCCCCATTTTACGATGACGCCTCGACTTAGAAGGACAAGCGCGCGCCCACGCGGATCGTGTAGAGCGATGCCCCCAGATTGGAATTGGCGACCGGCGAGGCGAGCTGCGCCGGTGTCAAAGCCGACGAGTAGATGTAGTGGTCGCAGGTGTTGGCGCCGACCGTGGCGCAGGTCACCGTCACCACCGACTTGTTGCCCGGGAAAGCCGAACGCAGCGTCTCGCCCCAGTGGTGGTTCAGCACGTTCAGCACATTCTCGACGTCGGCATAGAGGCTGATGCGCGCAGCGTGGACGAAGGTCGGAATCTGCTGCTCGACGTGCAAATCGATCTTGGTGAACCACGGATCGTGGAACGCGTTCCTCGGCGCGATCTGGCCACGGTACTTCTTGAGATCGGTCGAGTTGATAAGCGCTTCCACCAGCGCCTGAGCCTGCGCCGCGGTTTGGGTACCGCTGGCGGCGTAGGTTACGTTTGGATCATTCGGGCCGGTCGGCACATAAAATAGATAATGGCTCGCCGTACCCGTCGTGCCAAAGACCGAGCCTGCCGCGCGAGCGCTGCCGTTCGGATCGAAGAATGTATAGCTAAACGGATAGCCTGAACGGGTTTGGCCGAACAGGTCGATGCGGGTCTTGTAGTCGCCGAACCAGGCGTGTTCGTACGAGAGATCGTACTTGACCGAATATTTGACCTCGTCGTTGCTGTGCCCGTACGCGCCGCCGTTCGGATCGAGGTAGGCGCCATTGTTATAGTTGGAAGCCGCGATTGACGATGTCAGGGCCTGTTGATCCTTCACGTTCTGATAGGTGAAGCTGGCGAACGCGCTCAGACCGAAGTCCCAGGTCTTGTTGACGTGGGCGACCGCAATGAAGCCGCGGCCGCGATGAGTGTTGGTCAGAACATAGTCGCCCGGATCGTTTTTACAGGTCGTCGTATTGTTGTTGCAGACGATATCGAAGTAGCGCTGCCGGCCATCCGGCGTCAGAGCGCTTGGGCCGGTGATCGGCCGGTCACGAAAATCCTGCACGAGAATCGCATTGCGAACCTTGTTGAACAGCACATCACCGCCGACTTGCCAGTTATCCCCGAGCGGTCCGAGGTTCGCCCTGTAATTGCCTGACAGGGTCGCGCGCCATTGCGAGGGAATCTTGAAGTTCGGATCGAGAGCCGAGACCGTTCCGTTCGCAGACAAGAGTGCGTTCCCTACCGCGGCCTGCGCCTCCGGCGGAACGGTCGTCAGACTGACGTTGTTCAGCGCCGAGGGAACTTGCGTGTCGCTGACCGATGCCGGCTGCACGCCGGTCGCCGAGAATGAGTTCGCAACGTAAACATCGGGCGTGCCCCCGCCGAAGATTCCGACGCCGCCATGGAAGGTCAGCCGGCGCGTCGGGGTGTAGTCGAATCCGATTCGCGGCTGGAGCAGGTCCTTGCCATCGATGAAAGACGTGTTGGCGAAGCCTTCGCGATTGACGAAATTCTGGTTCAGCAATGGCACGCTGTGGCTGCCGAGCAGATCGTAGCGAATGCCGACTCCCACGTGCAGTTGGTCGTTGACCCGCCAATCGTCCTGAATGCCCGCAGTGTAGGTTTTGTAGGTGAACGCAGCGGCGGCGTCGTTCTGGTTGCCAGTTGTCGAGTTCGTATAGCCGAACGCCTGCGCCGTCCGCGACTCGAACGCCGCGATCGAATCGAAATAATAGGCGCCGAACGGTCCGGGCGAACTGACCGTCGAATTGCTTCCAGCCAAAAACAGATCGTAATTGTCGCTGTCCTCATACTCGGTGAGCACCCGAACGGTGTGGTCGCCGAGGTTGAGACGGGCAACCACTGATGCGCCGAATGTCTTGACCCGAAGCTTGTTTGCTGCGGCCGAGCCCGGCGGTCCTACAAAGACCGTCCCGCTGGTGTTGGAGCAGGATGTCGCCGGCCCGGTGTTGACCGGATCGGTGCACACCACGGCCAACGCCGTATTGGGGGTGAACGGGTCTTGTCCGCTCTTATAGTCCTTGTAGCGGATACGCGCTTCGGTGGAGAAGGCCGACGACCAGTCGGAGTTGAGCTGCGCCACTCCGCCGAAGACACGGTTCGGCTTTAGATAGTCGTCAGACGCGGTGGAGACGGAATTGTTGAAGTTCCGATTGACCGTCGTGATCGAATCCTTGGTGTAGATTCCCGTCAGCGAAAGACGTTGCGTGTCGCTGAGGTTCGCATCGATCTTGGCGACAGCGCGGTCGTCGTGGTCGCTCGAGATCTGGATCGGCGATCCCGCATCGACACCATAGACGGTACTTGCCGCCGAGATGACCTCCGCGAGTGCCGCGTCCGAAATGTTATTCTGGAAGCTGTAGGTGATTGGCTGGGTCGCGCGAACGCGCTCACCCGCAACCATGAAAAAGACCTTGTCCCTGATGATCGGCCCGGAGAGTTCCGCACCGAAATCCTGGCTCTTTGTCTTGAGATTGGGGACCGTGAGATTCTTGTTCTCATGCCCGTTCATCGTGTTGTCGTTGTAGGTGTAGAACGCCGTTCCATGGAACTGGTTGGTTCCGGACTTCAGCACGGCGTTGATGACACCGCCCTCGAAGAAGCCTTCGCGGATGTCGTACGGCGCGACCTTGGTCTCGAACTGGGCGATGGCGTCGAGGGGCACCGGGCCGCGGCGTGACGGCAAAGCGTCGGGGTTCAGGCCAAAGCTGTCGGTGATCGGAACACCGTCAATCGTGAACCGGTTGAAGCGCGGGTTGACACCGGCGAACGTCACCTGGCGGCCGGTCGATTGCGAAGCGTCGAGCGAGGCGAACGGATCGCGCTGCATAAGGTCGCGGATATCGCGGTTGACCGACGCGACCTTGCTGATGTCGTTCGCCGTCAGCACCGTCGCCGGGCCTGAAGAGATGGTTCGCGCGCCCCTTACCCGGGAGGCGGTGACGACGATCTCCTTGCCGACTGGCTCGAGCGCGATCGGCAGCTCAAAGGTTTGGCCGATCGTCGTGAAAACGTCCGTAACCCTCGCGTTGGCGAAGCCTTTGGCGGAGACAGTGACCGTGTACGGGCCACCCGTGCGAACGCCCGCGGCATTGTAGGCGCCCGCCGCATTCGTGGTGACCGTCGTCTTGGTTCCGCTCGGGACGTGAACAACCGTCACAGTCGCATTGCTGACGGGAGCGCCCGCAGCGGTGACCGTGCCCGAGATGGACGAGGTCGTTTCCTGGGCGACCGCCGGAGTTGCGACGAACGTGGCGGCGGCGAACGGCACTAGGATGGCCGCGCATGAGCGCAGCAGAACGGATTTCTTCACGAAAAGCTCTCCCCCGAGGACTCTTACGAAATGTTGGATGCCCCTGCGGCTAAGGACCGTTTAAGACAGACTTGCGACAACGGAAGGGGCTCTATTGCTGTTTCTGGATGGCGTTGCACTTATGTCACTGTCAGGCGCCGGAGGCCCGACTGTCGAGCCTCCGTCCAAGAGCAACGAATGCGTAGACGAATGGCGGCACCAGCACGGCGGACAGCACCACTTTGGCGAGCATTTGACCGAGCAGCAGCTCACCGATCGGGAACACGCCGTAGAATGCAAAATTGACGAAAATCAATGTGTCGACGACCTGGCTCAGCACGCTCGCCACTCCGGCGCGAAGCCAAAGCAGGCCTGCGCCCTCTCGCGCCTTGAGTCGGCTGAAGATCGTCACGTTCAGGAAGGTCGAGACGCCGTAGGCGAGAATGCCGCCGATCCAGATTCTCGGCGTCCCACCCATCACCGTTTCGAATGCCGAGAGTCGCGCGGGATCCATCTGCGGCGACGCCGGAATCGCGAGCACGACCAGGCTGAGCAAAAGCGAAACGATCAGCGGAACGAAGCCGAAAAGGACAAGGCGGTTGGCGATGGGTCGACCGTGAAGCTCCGCTACGGCGCTCGAGGTCACGACCAGCAGCAGGAAGGCGAATATTCCCGACTCGACGGCGAGCGGTCCGAGCGCCACCTGCTTGTTGCCGAGCACGCCGGCAATGCACACCATGCCGCCGTAAAAGATCGCGAAAGCGAAAAGCGAAAGGGGAACGGCGGTCGCGCCAGATCGGGTTTCTGAAACCATGGATGCGATGGGTAGCCGCTCCGGCGAAGTGCGCAACTCCCGTTGACCATGGTTCAGTGCGGCGGCTAGCCCTCGCGCGCCATGAGCTTCCGCCCGCTGGACATCGTCGCAATTGGAGACGCGATCGTCGACGTGATCGCGACGTGCGAGGATTCGTTCCTCGAGGAACACGGGTTGCCGCGGGGCGGGATGCAGCTCCTGACCGCTGACGAAGCCGATGAGCTCTACGCGGCAATGGGGCCGGCGCGCGAGATCAGCGGCGGCTCTGCAGCCAACAGCATGGCCGGCGCCGCCGCACTCGGACTGAGCGCGGCCTTTGTGGGACAGGTGGCGGACGATCAGCTCGGCGAGATTTTCGCACACGACATGCTGGCGCTCGGCGTTCAGTTCGAGACGCCCCCTCTCAAATCTCCGCCGCCGACCGGCCGCTGCCTGATCCTGGTGACTCCCGACGGGCAGCGGACCATGAACACCTGCCCCGGCGCGAGCCACGAGCTGACGCCAGCAGCGCTCGATCCGGAGCTCATTCGCTCCGCCTCCGTGACCTTCCTCGAAGGTTACTTGTGGGGTCCCGAGCGCCCACGCGCAGCCATGCTCGAAGCGGCCAGAATATCTCAGTCCGCGGGTCGCTCAGTCGCCTTCACCTTGTCGGAGAGCCTGTGCATCGGTGATCGCCGCAAGGGCGTCCTCGGAATGATCGAATCGGGGCTCGTCGACATTTTGTTCGGCAACGAACATGAGATGCGACACCTGACCGGCCGCAGCTCGTTGAACGAATGCGTCGAGTCGCTTTCGCCGAAGGTTTCGACGCTTGTGATCACGCGCGGCGCTGACGGCGCAATCGGGATCGAGGGCGTAACCCGCGTCGAGGTATGTGCGGCAACGGTCTCCAATGTTGTCGACACAACCGGCGCGGGCGATCAGTTCGCGGCTGGATTCCTCGCAGCGCGCCTTCGCTCGCGCGGGTTGAAGTCGTGCCTGGAGGCAGGATCCATTGCCGCAGCCGAAGTGATCTCGCATTTCGGCGCGCGGCCCGAGACCGATCTCAAGGAATCAGTAAACCTGTGAAGAATCTCGATCAGCTTGCGGTTTACTGCGGTTCCTCCGCCGGTACCGACCCAGCGTTCGCCGAAGCTGCTCGGGCAACCGCGGCGGCGATGGTCAAGGAGAAGATCCAGCTGGTGTACGGCGGCGGTCGCCTCGGGCTCATGGGGATGATCGCCGACAGCGTCCTCGAGATGGGCGGGTTCGTTTATGGCGTCATCCCGCAGGCGCTCGTCGACATCGAGGTCGCCCACCCAAGCGTCACCGAACTCCACGTCGTCGAGACCATGCACGAGCGCAAGGCGAAGATGACCGAGCTCGCCGACGCCTTCCTCGCGCTCCCGGGCGGAATTGGAACGCTCGACGAATTTTTCGACGCGTGGAGTTGGAACGCGCTCGGCTATCACAAGAAGCCGTTTTGCCTCTTGAACGTCGGCGGCTACTGGGACGGGCTCATCGACTTCATGGACCACGCGACCTCGGGCGGCTTCATTTCGCCGCGCCGGCGACGGCAGCTGCTTGTCGCAACGACTCCGGAACAAGCGCTCGAATTGCTGGACGAAGCCGTAACAGCCGCTACGCAGGGGATGGTCTGGTAGAGTTTCGCGCCTCGGGGGAGGGGCTTTCATGAACAGCAAGCTGCTCGGCGTTGCCGGGATCATCGTCATTCTCGGAATCGCCGTCGCGCTTTCGAACAATCGCCGCGCGATCCGATTGCGCATTGTCGGCGCGGCGTTCGCCCTTCAGGCGGCGGTCGCTCTGTTCGTGTTCAAGACAACGATCGGGGTGGCGACAATCAAGGCGCTATCCTTCGCGGTCGCCAACCTGCTCGGCTACGCCAACAAGGGCACGGAGTTCCTGTTCGGTCCCGCCGACAAGAACCCGCTCGCCAACACCTTCGCGATCGCTGCGCTTCCGGTCATCATCTTCTTCGCGAGCCTGGTCGCGATCCTCTATTATCTCGGGATCATGCAGCGGATCGTTCGCTGGGTCGGCGGAGCGATCGGCTGGGTGACGGGAATCAGCCGGGTTGAATCTCTCTCCGCCGCCGCGAACATTTTCGTCGGCCAGTCGGAGTCGCCGCTCGTCGTCAGACCTTACCTAGCAGCCCTCCCCCCTTCCCGCCTCTTCACCGTGATGTGCGTCGGAATGGCGGGCGTCGCGGGCACCATCCTCGCGGCCTATGCCAGCCTGCTCGGAGCGCAGTACCTTCCCTACCTCCTCGCCGCCGCCTTCATGTCGGCGCCCGGCGGAATCCTGATGGCCAAGATCATCGTTCCCGACGATCCGGCGGACAGCGACGCAGTCGAGGATTCCAAGGTCGATGTCGCCGAGACCTTCGAGGAAGGCGAAAAGCCCGCGAACGTCATCATGGCCGCGGCCCAGGGCGCGCAGACCGGCGTGAAGCTCGCCGTCGCTGTCGGCGCGATGGTGCTCGCCTTCGTCGCGCTGGTCGCCCTCGCCAACGGGCTGCTCGGCGGAGTCGGGCACTGGTTCGGGATCGACGATCTCAGCTTCCAGAAGCTG
>DASTAU010000129.1:0-7936 GCA_035712425.1 Sphingomicrobium sp. | reverse complement strand
GATCTTCGTAGGCGCTGGGGAGCGTAACCTTCAGCATGGACCGCGTCGCCGGGTCCATCGTCGTTTCCTTGAGCTGGCCGGGGTTCATCTCGCCGAGGCCCTTGAAGCGGCTGACCTCGACCTTCTTGCCCTTGAACTCGGCCGCTTCGAGTTCGGCGCGGTGGGCGTCGTCGCGGGCGTAGAGGGTCCTGGCGCCGGCGGTGAGGCGGTAGAGCGGGGGCTGGGCGAGGAACAAATGCCCGCGACGGACCAGCTCGGGCATTTCCTGGAAGAAGAAGGTCATCAGAAGGGTCGCGATGTGGGCGCCGTCGACGTCGGCGTCGGTCATGATGACGATGCGCTCGTAGCGGAGCGCCTCCTCGCTGAACTTGTCGCGGGTGCCGCAGCCGAGCGCGAGCTGGAGGTCGGCGATCTCCTGGTTCGCGCGGATCTTGTCGGCGGTGGCGGACGCGACGTTGAGGATCTTGCCGCGGATGGGGAGGATCGCCTGCGTCTTGCGGTTGCGCGCCTGCTTGGCCGAGCCGCCGGCGCTGTCGCCCTCGACGATGAACAGCTCGGCGCCTTCGGCCTGATCCTGCGCGCAGTCGGTGAGCTTGCCGGGGAGGCGAAGCTTGCGGGCGCTGGTCGCGGTCTTGCGCTGGACCTCGCGCTCGGCGCGGCGCTTCAGGCGCTCCTCCATCCGGTCCATGATCGAACCGAGGAGCGCGCGGCCGCGGTCCATATTGTCGGCGAGATAATGGTCGAAATGGTCGCGCACGGCGGCCTCGACGAAGCGCGCGGCCTCGAGGCTGGTCAGGCGGTCCTTGGTCTGGCTCTGGAAGTGCGGGTTGCGGATGAAGACGGAGAGCATCAGCTCGACGCCGTTGAAGACGTCGTCGGCGGTGATGTCCTTCGCGCGTCTGTTGCCGACCAGCTCGCCGAACGCGCGGATGCCCTTGGTGAGCGCTGCACGGAGGCCCGCTTCGTGGGTGCCGCCGTCGGGGGTGGGGATGGTGTTGCAGTAATAGAGCTCGCTGCCGTCGGAATAGAGCGGCCAGGCGACGGCCCATTCGGCGCTGCCCTGGTCCTGCGGGAAGTCCTGGCGGCCGGTGAAGGGCTGGTTGGTGACGGTCGGACGGTCGCCGATCTGCTCGGCGAGATTGTCGGCGAGGCCGCCGGGGAAGTGGAAGATTGCGGTTTCGGGGACGGCCTCGGAGGCGAGCGACGGGTCGCACTTCCAGCGGATCTCGACCCCGGCGAACAGATAGGCCTTGGATCGGGCTAGCTTGTAGAGGCGCTCCGGGCTGAAGGTCGCGTCCGCGCCGAAAATCTCGGGGTCGGGGACGAAGCTGGTGCTGGTGCCGCGGCGATTGGGCGTGGGGCCGACGGTTTCGAGCTTCGAGGTGGCGATGCCCCTGCTGAAGGTCTGGCGGTAGAGGATCTTGTCGCGCGCGACCTCGACGATCGTGTCGGTCGAGAGCGCGTTGACGACGCTAACGCCGACGCCGTGGAGGCCGCCGGAGGTGGAATAGGCTTTCCCCTCGAACTTTCCGCCCGAGTGGAGCGTGGTCATGATGACCTCGAGTGCCGACTTTCCGGGATATTTGGGATGCGGGTCGACCGGGATTCCGCGGCCGTTGTCGGTGACGGTCAGACGGTTTCCAGGCTCGAGCGTGACCTCGATCCGGCTCGCGAAGCCGGCGACGGCCTCGTCCATGCTATTGTCGATGACCTCGGCGGCGAGGTGGTGGAGCGCCCGCGCGTCGGTGCCGCCGATGTACATGCCCGGACGGCGGCGGACGGGTTCGAGCCCCTCCAGCACCTCGATCGCGGAAGCATCGTAATTGTCGGAAGCGGGGGCCGCGGAAGTCGAAAACAGGTCGGACATTTCGCGAACGGTATAGGGCGCGGATTCAAACCGTGCCAAGGTTACGGCGGGTCGTTTTCCACAGCTCTTGAAACGGAAGATGACCGTTCCAAATTTTCCCGTGCCGGGCGCCATGACGGGCCTGGTGACGGGGCCGCGGCCTAGCTTTCTTCCCTCTTGGCCCAAACGCCCCGCCTTGTTGCTCAATAGGAGGACAAGACATGCGTAGTGCTTTTGACTTTGCGCCGTTCCGGCGCTCCACCGTCGGCTTCGACCGGCTGTTCGACATGCTCGAGAACAGCAACCTAAGTCAGGCCCAGGAAAATTATCCGCCCTTCGACCTCATCAAGAAGGGCGAGAACGATTATTGCATCGAGCTCGCGGTCGCCGGGTTCAAGCCCGACGAGATTGACATCACGGCTCAGCAGAACGTGCTGATCGTGTCCGGCCGCAAGTCTGACGAGACCGGCGAGAAGGGCTCGGATTATATTTATCGCGGGATCGCCAACCGCTCGTTCGAGCGGCGGTTCGCGCTTGCCGACCATATCCAGGTCAGGGGCGCGGATTTGAAGGACGGGCTGCTTTCGATCGACCTGGTCCGCGAGATCCCCGAGGCGATGAAGCCGCGAAAGATCGACATTGGCGGAAGCTCGAAGAAGCTGTCGTCCGGCGAGACGGTCGACGCCGAGGCCGAACACGCCTAAGCCTGATCATTGAATCGAAGAGCCCCGGAGGAGCGTGCCTCCCCCGGGGCTCTTCTTTTACCAAATGCGGGTCGCCTCGATCTCCGCCCTGATGAGGAGGGGGAGGAAGGGATCGGCGAGCTCCTCCGGCTTTAGCTCATTGTCGTTGGCCCATTCAGCGGGTTCGTACCGGGCGCGGGCCTCTTCCTCGGCCCATTCGGCGACGATGTCGGGAAAAGCGGGGTCCATCAATAAGTGGCGCATTGCTCCAAGTCCTTTGTCGGTCCCCGGGCGCGAGAGGGGAGAGAGGGGAACCGCGCCCGGGGAACCTCGCCCGGGGTTAGCGCCGGACGATCTTGTTCATCTGCTGGTCGCCGTCGGCGAGCACGGCCCGGTAGCAACCCTCGCGAGTGCTGTAGGACGTGAAGTCGTCGCCGTAGGTGTCGGAGCAGAGGAGCCGCGCGCCCTTCTGGATGCGCGACGACAGCTCATTGCGGCCGTCGCGCGAACTGAGGTCCAGGTCGCCGTAGGGAACATGAACCGATGAGCCCTTGAGGAACACATTGGAGGTGCTGGCCGAAGCAGGCGCAGCAAGGGTTGCCGCGGCAAGCGCCGCGAACATCAAGCGAGTCATCACTGGTCTCCTGTTGTCTGGGGAACGCAGGTACCGGCGTAGAATTCACGCGGAGGTTTCAGGGAACGAACAAGAACATTGGAGCAATCGCCTCGTTAGTATCGACGACTATCAAATAGGTTCAAAGAAAACGCAAAATTAATATCCTGCAATTACATGATTGAATTCTTGGGAAATAGCGCGTTCGCGGATTGCCATAACTATATCATATTATCTATCCGGCTGCGCATCTTTATAAAATGACCGCGATGCCGGATTATTTGTCCGGAACGCCGGACCTAGACCCTGGCGCTGTCGCCGGCGGCCTTGCGCGGCCACAGGCGCGGGATGAGCATCGGAGTCGCGCGGCGGTAGCTCGTGTACCGGTCGCCGAACGCGTCCACGAGGTCGCGTTCCTCGAACTGGATTGCGATCAGGATGTAGGCGGTGGTGCCGAGCGCGAAAACGAGGTGCGCGGCGGTCATGGTCGGCGCCGCCCAGAAGATGGTGAGCCAGCCGATGTAAAGCGGATGGCGGACGATCTTGTAGAGGCTCGGCGTGTAGAATTGCGGCGCGCGATAGGCGCTGCCCTTCAGCCGGCGCCACACCTGCTTCAACCCGAACAGGTCGAAGTGATCGATGAGAAAGGTGGTATAGAGCAGAAGCGCCCAGCCGAAGAGATAGACGGCGATGATTGTCGTCCGGACCGGCCCGGCGGGAGCGTCCCAAATCACGCCGCCCATAGGCTCCCAGAAGATGAAGAGCGCGACGAGCGCCAGCGAGCTCAAGAGAATATAGGTGCTCCGCTCGACGGCTTCGGGGACGAAGCGGGTCCACCAGCGCTTGAACGCCGGGCGGGCCATGACGCTGTGCTGGATCGCGAACAGGCCGAGCAGTCCGAGATCAATGGCCAGCGCCTGAAGGAACGGACGTTCCGCCGGCCCATCAAGCCTCGTCGGCGTGAAGAAGCCGCCGATGAAGCCGAGCGAATAAAGGAAGACGCCGAGCGATACGCCATAGCTGGCGATCCCGTACAAGAAGGCGGCCGTTCCTCCCGGCCGCGGCGAATCTGTGACGTTCATGACTTTCTCCAAATCGGCGGTCCCGACTGGGGCCGCGCTCGCAACCGGTTTGGAGGAGGGCGGCCGCGAAGTCCTGAGGAGGTGCTGGAATCTCCTGAATCCGGCCGGCCATTGAAATCGTGCGGGGCCGAAATGAAATGTTGCGTAAATTGAACTTCTTGGCGGCCCGTCTCCACGAAACGGATCGAATAGGATATTCTGAGAAAGTTCTGAGTCAGCCCGCGGCCAGGGTTCCAGAGCCGCAAAAATGTCGGGGGAAATGTCGCAGCCGCGCTACCTGGTGGCCAATCAATTCTGGCTGGATTGTCTGGACGAGCGGCTGTGGGTCAAAGGCACGGCTTCCAAGCTCGTCGGCAAGCCCGTCGCACTGCTCAAGGCGCTGATGGAGCGTCCTCACGTCCTGGTGACGAAGGACGAGCTGTTCGAACGGGTTTGGCCCGATGTGACGGTATCCGAAGCGGTGCTGACGACCGCGGTCAAGGAAGCGCGTCAGGCGCTCGGAGACAAGGCGCGCAAGCCGACCATCATCGAGACGGTGCATGGCCGCGGTTATCGCCTCAAGGTCGACGTCGACGCGAGGGACATCCTGGGACGCGGGCGCGCTTTCCAGGGGTGGCGCGATCAGCTGAAAGACGTTCCCATCTGGAGGGCCACGGCGATCCTGGTTGCGATCCTCGCCATCGCCGGCGCTCTGACTTTCATCGGGCCCTTCTCGAAACCGGCCGAGATCGCACAGGCGCAGGCGCCCTATCCGAAATCGATTGCCGTGCTTCCGTTCAAGGACCTGTCGTCGATGCGCGACCAGCAATGGTTCGCGGCCGGGATCACCGAGGAGATCCTGAACAGCCTCGCTCGTGCGCCCGATCTCCACGTCGCGGCGCGTACCTCGGCGGAGGTCGCCGACGACCAGGACGTCCGGACCATCGGTAGAAAGCTCAACGTCGCCTACGTTCTGGAAGGCTCGGTACGTCGCGACGGGGGGCGAACGAGAGTCACCGCGCAGCTGATTCGGAGTAGCGACGGGATGCATCTCTGGTCGCAGAATTTCGACCGTGGAGCGGCGGATGTGATCGACATCCAGGAGCAGATCGCTGTGGCGATCGCGCGCTCGCTCCAGTCGGTGATGAGCCCGGCCAAGCTTCAGGCGATGGTCAATCTTGGGACGCGGTCGGTCGACGCCTATCAGGAATATCTGCGCGGCCTGGCTTATCAGGAGCGAGAGCTGGAGACCGGCGATGCGGCCGATACGCAGAATGCCTTTGACGCATTTGAGCGGGCAAGGCGGCTCGACCCACAATTCGCCGCCGCGCACTGGGCAGCGGCGTCGCAATATTTTTCGCGAGCCACACGGGTCGGAAGCGCGGCGCGGCAGAGCGGTGACGACGAGCGCGGCCGGATGAAAGAGTATCTTCTGCGGGTCGATGCCGCGATTGCATCGAGCGACGGCCGGCCGGAGAATCTGAAATATCGTTCGGCGAGGGCGCTGGTCGATTACCGCTTCAAGGATGCGGTGACGCTTATGCGCCAATATCTCGACCAGCGGCCGCGCGAGCTCGACGCGTGGGACGACCTCGTGAACCTTGCCGCTTATATCGGCGACCGGCGCCTTGGCGCGGAGGCTGCGCGAACGATCCAGCAGCAGTCGGTCGAAAGCGGAAGGCCGCTATCGAGGGCGATCACGGCGTCCGTCCTGGCGCTCGACATTCCGAATGCCGTCCAGCGATCGCGCCAGCAGCTCAAGATGCGGCCGGGCGAGGCGCTGATCCAGTACCAGGCGCATCGGGCGCTTCTGTGGGGCGGTTATCGCGACGAGGCGCGCGCGCTGATCGGGCCGATCCGCGAGAGCTCGCTGCCCGAGGAGAACAAACTGCTCGCCGAGCTTCGACAGGCTTGCGCGGATGGCGATAGCGGCGCGCGTGACATCGCCTTGAAGCTCGACGGGCTGAAGGGCGCGTCGACGTCAGGCCGGTGGCAGGCGTGGATGCTCGCAGGCGATGAGGAGCGGGCCTATGCGCTGATCAAGCCGCTCGATCAGCCCGACCGGCTGTCGACTCTGGTTCAATATATGACTTACCCCGACTTCGACGCGCGGCGATTCCCGCTGCTCCAGTCGAAGCTCGACGAGGACGGAATCGTAAGGCCGACGCTTGTGCGCCCGCCTTATGCCTGCGCGCCCGGAAAGGCTTAGCGGACTCGCGGGCCGCCGAACGGAAGCGGCGGAGGCGGGCGGCGGTCGCGGCGCGGCAGCTGGGCCTGATAGGCTACGCCGCAATGCTCGACGCAATAGGGGAAGCCGGGGTTCGCCGACTGCCCGCAGAAATGGAAATCGGGCTCGCCCGGATGGCCTATCGGCCATTTGCAGATGCGGTCGTTGAGCTCGAGCAGGCTCGTCTTGTCCGCGACCTCGGGGCTCGGCTTCGCGGGCACGAGGCGGCGCGGCGGAGCGGGCGGGATCGGCGCCTGCTGGTCGCCCGGACCTTGGCGAACGAAGCCGCCGGGACCGATCGAGCGATACTGCATTTCCTGCCCGCTCGGGCGGTGCGGAGTCGTCGCCTGCGGTGCGGCCTGGGCAGCAGCCGGCGCAGCGGGAGCGGCCTTGACGGGATCAGGCTTCGGAGCGGCCTTGGCCGCGGGGGCGGGAGCGGCCTTCTTGACCTCTTTCTCCTCGCCCGGCTTCACCGGCGAGGGGCGCTGCTCGAGGCCGAGGCGGTGGGCCTTGCCGATGACGGCGTTGCGGCTGACTCCGCCAAGCTCGTCGGCGATCTGGCTGGCGGTGGCGCCTTCGTGCCACATCTTCTTCAGGCGCTCGATACGCTCTTCGGTCCAGGACATGCTTTAATTCCGCTCCAATTCCTTGCGGGCCGCGCATTCACCCGATAGCGCGGCAAAAGTGAACGACCAATCCCACAATTGGGTGCGCTTCGCGCCCGGCGATCCGGTGCTGAAGGGCGTCAATTGGGGAGGCCTCAAGACCCTTTATATCAAGGAGGTGAGGCGGTTCTTCAAGGTCCAGATGCAGACCGTTTGGGCGCCGGCCATCACGACCCTCCTCTATCTCGCGATTTTCACGGTGGCGATGGGCCGCGCGGGGCGAATGGTGATGGGCGTGCATTTCGCCGATTTCATCGCGCCGGGCCTGATCGTCATGGCGATGATGCAGAACGCCTTCGCCAATTCGAGCTTCTCGCTGCTCGTCGGCAAGATCCAGGGGAATATCGTCGATTACCTCATGCCGCCGCTGTCGACCGGAGAGCTGATCGCGGGGCTGGTAGGGGCGGCGGTGACCCGGGCGTTCCTGGTCGGGTTTGCGGTGTGGCTCGCGATGGTAATCTGGCCTGGCGTATCGGTCGGCGTGCTGCATCCGCTGCTGGTGTTCTGGTTCGGGCTGATGGGCGCGCTCCTGCTGAGCTTCCTTGGGCTTTTGACATCGCTTTGGGCGGAGAAGTTTGACCATGCGGCGGCGGTGACCAATTTCGTGGTGACTCCGCTGTCGCTGCTCAGCGGCACATTTTATTCGGTGAACCAGCTGGCGCCGAGCTTCCGGGCGATCAGTCATCTCAATCCCTTCTTTTACGTGATCTCGGGATTTCGAGCGGGATTTCTCGGGATGAGCGATTCGCCGCTGACGGTAGGAGCATTCGGGCTGCTCGCGCTCAACCTCATCCTGTGGGCGGTCTGCTACGCGCTCCTGAAGAGCGGCTGGAAGATCAAG
>DASTAU010000128.1:0-4377 GCA_035712425.1 Sphingomicrobium sp. | reverse complement strand
GAAGTGCGACGCTTCGAGGCTCGGCAGGCCAAGCGCCCTGGCGATCTCGATCAGCGCGACGCAGGCTTCCGTAGCGAGGCCGCGTCCCCAGAAGGGTCGAGCGATCCAATAGCCCATCTCCACCGCACCCGATGGCCGGCGGCCCAAACCGCATGCGCCAGCTAGCAGCGGCGCGCCGTCGGTTCGTTCGAAGATAAGGAACGAAGGAAGCACCGGGTCACGCGGAGAGGCGAGAAAGGCTTCGGCGTCGCGGAGCGTATACGGCCACGGGACGACCGCGAGATTGCGCGCGATTGCCCGGTCGGACATGGCTCGGGCGAGCGCCGGCGCATCTTCGGGGAATCCCGGCCTCAGCAGCAGTCTTGGCGTTCTCGCGAACATCGGTCTTCTCCTCGGGCGGGCCGCCTAACAGTGGCCCGTGACACTTGCGGGAGAAGGCAAAGAAAAAGGGGAGACCCCTTCCGGGGCTCCCCTTCTCCCTTTTTGGTCTCGATCCTCTTCAGATCTCGTCCGGGCCGCCCCTTCGTGGGAACGGTCCCTTTCTGACCGTTCCTATTTCGCGCTTTCCGTAAATGCCGGCATAATATGCACGTATTTGCGGCCGAGCTTGCCATCTCGGAACGCGACTTGGCCGTCGGTAAGCGCGAAGAGCGTATGGTCCTTGCCCAGGCCGACGTTGTCGCCCGGGTGCCACTTCGTTCCGCGCTGACGCACGATGATGTTGCCGGCGAGGACCGATTCCCCACCGAACTTCTTCACGCCGAGGCGCTTGCTCTCGCTGTCGCGGCCGTTGCGGGACGAACCGCCTGCTTTCTTATGTGCCATGACGAAATAAGGTCCTGATTACTTGCCCTTGGGGGCTTTCTTGGCCGCGCCCTTAGCAGGTGCACCATTTTTTGTCGACGGGGTTTTGGCGGTCGGCTTGTCGGTCGACTTGGCCTTCGCGGCCTTCGGCGGAGCGTCGGTGCTCTGGGCCGGCGGATTGGCCGCGGCCTCATTGTTCGGCGCCGGATTCTCGGTCGGCGTCGCCTCGACCTCGGCCGGAGCGCTATCGGGCTTGGCCTTGCTTGCCTTCGGCGCCCTTTCGACCGGAGCGGCCTCAGCCTTCGGGGCGGCCTTCTTCTCAGCCTTATGATCGCCGATCGCGACGATCTTCAGGATCGTGTGCTGCTGGCGATGGCCCTTCTTGCGCCGGTAATTGTGCCGGCGGCGCTTCTTGAAGACCGTGACCTTGTCACCCTTGGCCTGGGCGACGATCTCGGCCGCGACGGTCAGGCCCTTGGTGTCCTTGAGGCTGCCGCCGTCGCCGGCGAGCAGGACGTCGCCGAGCGTGATCTTGTCACCGGCGCTGCCATCGAGCTTCTCGACGACGATCTTGTCTCCGGGGTGCACGCGGTACTGCTTCCCACCCGTGCGGACGACTGCGAACATGGCTTTGCTTCCTAGTGGTAAATCCGTGATCCCCGCGCGCGCGATCGCTCGACAAAGCAGTGCCGCGTCCGGGAAAGCGAGCCGCCTATGGCAGGGGGCGGCAGGTGTCAACCGGCGCTATTGCCGCAGCTGGTCGCGAAGTCGGTAGCCGCCGCCCTCGAGCCGCTCGAACATCGTGCCGATCGCCGGATGGTCCACCGGCTCCTCGCTGTCGTCGGTGACCAAATTCTGCTGGCTGACGTAGGCGACGTAGGTCGATTCAGAATTCTCGGCGAGCAGGTGGTAGAATGGCTGCTCCTTCGAGGGGCGGAGCGCCTCGGGAATTGCTTCATACCATTCCTCGCTGTTGGCGAAGACCGGGTCGACGTCGAAGATCACCCCGCGAAAGTCGAAAATCTTGTGGCGCACCACCTCGCCGATTCCGAAGCGGGCCTCGGGGATTTCGATTGCACGCGCCATCAAGGGGGAAGAACGCCCGAAAGGTTCAAAAGGGGTCATGTTCTCCTATCTAGGCAAGCCGCGGGGCCGCTGCTAGAGCGCCGCGTCCGACCGAGCCGGCGTCCGCCCGGCCATTGCGACTTCTAAGCGGAGAGGTGGCTGAGTGGTCGAAAGCACCGCACTCGAAATGCGGCGTACGGGCAACCGTACCGTGGGTTCGAATCCCACCCTCTCCGCCATTCACGACCTTCCATGCAATGCGGCGGCGATGGATCTGGCTGGGCGGTCAAATCGAACGCGACGGCCGGTTCTTTCGATAAATCGCCACCAGGATCAGGAGGAAGGCGAGAAGGCGGATTAGGTAAAGCGAGCCTTTTTCCTCCGTCGGCATTTGCGCCAGCGCGACGACCGCCTGACCAGTTCCTAGCAGCACGAACGAAAGCGAAAATGCGAGGAAAAGCTGATCCCGCGTCCGTGCCCAAAATCGGAGGAAGAACAGGCTGCACACGAAAAACCCGAAGGCCGCGGCGCCGGATAGAAAGTTATAGAGGACCAAGAATCATTCCTCCTCGATCCTGTAGATGAATCCGAACAATAGCGAACAGCTTGCGGCGAGCGCCAGGAGAAGCCTGGGCAATCGAAGATCCACTTCGGGGCTAGGCCAGACGACGAGATCCAGCACGAGCAGGAGATTGTTGAGGGCGAGAAAGACGAAGCTGACGCTGCTCCAGAGCAGCAAAGGCGTTCGGGACCGGCCGTAGCTGCGTCCCAGAAGCCACGCGCAAGCGCCGCTTGTAAGGAAGCACAGGATATAGACTGCCGTCGGAAATACGTCGGCCATATCAGTCCTTCCTCAGGCGGAAGGCATCGGCAAAGGCGGTGAGGCCGCCCGTCGATGCGGAGACGATCGCGCGCCGGACTGCGTCGGGCCTTGCGGCGTAGAGCCGTTCCGAATGCTCGACATAATCCGCAACGTCCTGACTGACCGGCATGTAACGCGCCCCCTCTCCCTCGAGCGAGGCTAGCCCCGCGGCGATGAGAGAGTCGAGCGCCTTGCTGATCACCAGCTCGCTCGCCCGCATCGTCGAGACAAGTTCCGCCTGCGGCCAAATCCGCGGGTCGCGTTTCAGCACCAGCAATAGCTCGAGCGCCCAGACTGATCGGAAGCTCGAAGTGATGAACTGAAGAAGATCCTGGTCGGAGCTCGTCACGAGCCCGCGATGACCGCCAAATCCAGCATGCCTGCCCACTAGCCATTCGGGTCAACGGCTTGCAACCTTGCATTTCGTCAAAAATTCGGCCGTGCATTTTTAGGGAGCGGAAACGTAAACTTCTCATTATTATGAGTCAGTTGGGCGGCCGGGGGGCCGCTCGTAGTGCAACCTGGGTGGGGGGAGAAAAAGCCACACGGAGAGTTGAGTTGAACATCCAGGCCCCCAGGGACTTTATTGACCGCCGCCAGCTCGTCAGCGCTCTGCGGGCGCTTCGTCGCGGCGATTTCAGCGTTCGCCTGTCAGAGGAGGTCGACGGCCTCGACGGCGAGATTGCCAGCCTCTTCAACGAAGTGGTCTCCCTCAACGAGGAGATGACCCAGGAGTTCGAGCGGCTCTCAAAGGTCGTCGGCAAGGAAGGGAAGATCAGCCAGCGCGGCCGGCTGAAGAACGCCCGCGGTAGCTGGGAGACCGCGATCCGCTCGGTCAACGAGCTCATTGAGGACATGGTCCAGCCGACTGCTGAAGTTTCCCGCGTCATCGGCGCGGTCGCCAAGGGCGACCTGTCGCAAAGCATGACTGTCGAAATCGACGGGCGCCCGCTGCGCGGCGAGTTCCTGCGCATAGGCAAGGTCGTGAACACGATGGTCGACCAGCTGAACGGCTTCGCCTCGGAAGTGACCCGCGTGGCGCGCGAAGTGGGTACGGAGGGCAAGCTCGGCGGCCAGGCGCGGGTCAAGGGCGTCGCCGGCACCTGGAAGGATCTTACCGACAACGTCAACGCGATGGCGACCAACCTGACCAGCCAGGTGCGCAACATCGCCGAAGTGACGACCGCCGTGGCGCGCGGCGACTTGTCCAAGAAGATCACCGTTGACGTGAAGGGCGAGATCCTCGAGCTCAAGAACACCATCAACACGATGGTCGATCAGCTGAACGGCTTTGCGTCCGAAGTGACTCGCGTGGCGCGCGAGGTCGGCACCGAAGGAAAGCTCGGCGGGCAGGCGCAGGTGCCTGGGGTCGCGGGCACCTGGGCCGGCCTCACCGACAATGTCAACGCGATGGCATCGAACCTGACCGGTCAGGTGCGCAACATCGCCGACGTCGCGACCGCGATCGCGAACGGCGACCTGTCGCGCAAGATCACCGTCGATGTGAAGGGCGAGATCCTCGAGCTGAAGAACACGATCAACACGATGGTCGATCAGCTCAATGGCTTCGCGTCCGAGGTCACGCGCGTCGCTCGCGAGGTCGGCACCGACGGTCGCCTCGGCGGTCAGGCGGAAGTCGAGGGCGT
>DASTAU010000127.1:0-2389 GCA_035712425.1 Sphingomicrobium sp. | reverse complement strand
GCAACGTCCTCAAGCTCGGCGCCAACTGGCAGCCGTTCGAGAAGACCGATCTTCGGCTGCGCGGCGAGTATGTCCACCAGACGATCGCTCGCCCGATCGCCAGCCTGACGGTCACGCCGACGATTGAGCAAGCCTTCCCGGGACGCTTCGTCCGCGACGATTCCGGCCAGTTGATCAGCGCCGATCTTACCCCGGTGAATTTCGAGAGCTCCGAACGCGACAACCTTCGCGTCGGCTTCGATTTCTCGAAGCCGTTGAAGTCGCACCGGCCATCCCAGGCCGTCTTGGACCAGATGCGCGCTCAGTTCCGCCGTGACTTCGGGAGTGGCGGGCCGGCCAGGACACCGCCGGCGAACGGCGGTCAGTCAGGAAGCACGACGAGCGGCACAGCACCAACCGAAGGCGCGTCTTCCCAGTCGGGCCCAGGTGGCGGATTCGGAGGCTTTGGTCGTGGCGGTCGAGGAGGGGGCGGTGGCGGCGGGCGTTTTGGCGGCGGCAACCGCGGCCGCATCACCTTCTTGCTCACCGACACCATCACTTTCGTCGACAAGGTCAAGATCGGACCCGGCCTTCCGGTGGTCGACTATCTTCATGGTGATGCCCAGGGGCAAAGCGGCGGCACTTCGCGGCATCAAGTCCAGGCGCAGGCCGGCTATTTCAATAACGGACTGGGCGCGCGGCTCAGCGGCAATTGGCGTAGCGGGACGAGGGTCGACACGCTGACTGGGGACAACCTGCATTTCTCGCCGCTCGCGACGTTCGATCTCCGCCTTTTTGCCAATCCCGGCGACATTCCTGAGATCGCGGTCAAGCACCCGTGGTTCCGTGGCACGCAGGTGCAGCTGAAGGTCGACAACGTCTTCAACAGCAGGCCAAAGGTCCACGATGCTTTCGGCGCGGTTCCGCTGAGCTTCCAGCCGGACCTCCTCGACCCGCTCGGACGGACGATCATGATCAGCTTCCGAAAGCTGTTCCTGCCCAACCCGAGCTGGTTCCGTCGGCAGTTCCAGGAGATGCGTCAGCAGCGCGGCGGCGCCCCCGGCTAACCGTCCGCCGAATTTCATGTTGCGGCCAGCGGGCGGTTAGCCGGCAGCGGCCACGGGGCCGCAATGCTGTTACGTCCCCGCCTTCATCTGCTCGCGGCATCCTCGCTCGCCATCGCTCACGTGGCGATTGCGCAGCCCTCTCCGCCACCTCCCGCGCCGGCAGCGCCATCCGCCGACACCGACAGTGACGACGACGATATCGTCATCAAAGGCAAGCCGCCTCGCGGTTCGGTCATCGGCGACATCCAACCCGAGAACGTCCTCAAGTCCCGCGATGTGAAGGCGACGGGCGCGACCAGCCTCGACGAGCTGCTGGATGCGATTGCTCCGGACATCGGCCTCGCGCTCGGATCCGGAGGCGCGCGTCCGCTGGTGCTGCTCAACGGCCGCCGCGTCTCGAGCTATCGCGAACTTCGAGATATTCCGATCGAAGCCATTTCCAGGGTCGATATCCTCCCCGAGGAGGTTGCGCTCAAATACGGCTATCCGCCCGACCAGAAGGTCGTGAACGTTGTCCTTCAGAACCATTTCGGCGAGACGGTCGAGCAGGTGGCGGCAAACACCGCGTCGCACGACGGATTCACCGGAGGCAGCGGCGATGCGACCAGGATTCTGCTGAGCGGGAACCAGCGAACGACGCTCAACCTCCATGCCGGAACTTCCGACATCCTGCGCGGCGCGCAGCGAAGCCTGGTCGAGCAACAGTATGAAAGCGTCGGCACCGGGGCGACCGGGCTGCTGATTCCGCCGGAGCTTGGAATGCGCGCCACCGGCACGATCAACCGGGAGCTGGTGGGCAACACCGAAGCCACGCTTAACGTCGAGGCGGGCCACAGCAACGGCCACTTGTTGAGTGGTCTTTCCGAGCAGCTTCCGGCGGAGCTTCGCCGGCGCACGCTCGACAACAGCCTGCATGTCGGCGGGTCGTTGATCGGCGATCTGAAGCAATGGCATTGGAACGTCACCGGCAACGGCGATCTCGATCGCAGCAGGACCCGGACGACCGATCTTGGCCAGGTTTTCGCTCCCGGAAACGCCGAGACGACCCGCGCCGCCGCCGGTTTCGATGGCACCATGAATGGTCCGCTCTTTACCGCTCCCGGAGGAACCGCCGATGTGACGCTGCGGGCGGCGGCGTCGGGAGAGCGTCTCGACATCGACGAGGAACATCTGGTCCCGGTCCCGGTCGACGGAACGAAGCGGTCCACGGCGACCGGTGCGATCAGCGTCGATATCCCGATCTCGCAGGTGAAGCGCGCATTCAGCGCCCTCGGAAATCTCACGTTCAACGGCAATGCCGAAGCGAGCCAACTATCCGATTTCGGCACCCTGACGAGGATCGG
>DASTAU010000126.1:0-2480 GCA_035712425.1 Sphingomicrobium sp. | reverse complement strand
CGACAGCTTTTCCGACGTCGTGACGTCGGGCGGCGGTGAGGAAGGATTCGATTTCGACCGCGTCCAATACGCAGCCGCGACGCTTGCCGAGCATCTGCAGGACCAGCTGCATGGACTGTCGGGACAGATCGGCGACCTTGCACGGATCATTGCCGAGGCGCTGGACGAGACGGGCTATCTCACCATCGACCTCGAACAGATCGCCGACCTCACTGGCGCTCCGGTCGCCGCGGTCGAACGCGCGCTGGAAGCGGTACAGGGATTGGAGCCGACCGGGGTCGGGGCTCGGTCGCTCGCCGAATGTCTCGCGCTGCAGGCCAAGGCAGCCGACCGCTACGACCCGGCGATGGCGCGCCTGATCGACAATCTCGATTTGCTGTCGAAGGGCCGCACCAACGACCTCAAACGCATCTGCGGAGTCGACGACGAGGACCTCGCCGACATGATCCGCGAGCTCAGGGCCTACGATCCCAAGCCGGGCTGCCAATTCTCCGGCGGCGCTTCGGCGGAAGTCACGCCCGACGTGTTCGTGCGCGGTACGCGCGGCGGGTTCGCGATCGAGCTCAACCAGGCGACCCTTCCGCGGCTGCTTGTCAACCGGCGCTATTATCAGGAGCTCAAGTCCGGACCACAGGACAAGAAGTCGCGGGCATGGCTCAGCGAGTGCCTTCAGACGGCAAACTGGCTCGTGAAAGCGCTCGACCAGCGCGCGCGGACGATCGTCAAAGTGGTCTCGGAAATCGTGAAGCGGCAGCAGGGCTTCTTCGAACGCGGCGTGTCGGCGATGAAGCCGATGACCCTGCGCGAGGTCGCCGAGGCCATCGGAATGCACGAATCGACCGTCAGCCGGGTGACGTCCAACAAATATCTGCTGTGCGACCGCGGGCTGTTCGAGCTCAAATATTTCTTCGGTTCGGGCGTTCAATCGGCGGAGGGCGAGGGTGCTGCCGCCGAAGCCGTAAAGGCCGGGATTCGCGAAATCATCGATGCAGAGACGGAAGTGCTCAGCGACGATGCCATCGCGGCGCTTTTGAAGCAGAAGGGTTTCGATGTCGCGCGCCGCACCGTGGTCAAATATCGCGAAGCAATGGGTATCGGCTCGTCGATCCAGCGCCGGCGCCTGAGGAAGATCGCGGGCTAGGCGCTCACCTTCGCCCAGATCGGCAGATGGTCGGAGGCCCGCCGGGCGACCGCGCTCATGTGAACGCCCGCCTCCTGGATGCTGAGGTCCTTGTGCACGATGATCCGGTCGAGCTGCGCCACCGGATGGCGGGCATGAAAGCTCGGACCGGTCGGCGCGATGTGAAACTCGGGCTCAAGATCGTTGAGGCAGCCGGCGACCGTTCGCCATTCATTGGTGTCGCCCATCAGCACGGTTGGCATCTTCTGCGGACGGCGCGCGATTGCCTCGAGGATCGCCCGCATTTGCCGCCGCCGCCACAGTCCGGACAAATCGAGATGCATTCCGACGACCCGCAGCGGTCTGTCGCCGATCAGCAGCTCGGCCATCACCGCGCCGCGCGGCTCCAGCGTCGGAAGGTCGAGCGCTTCGCAGCCGAGGACGCCGACGTGATGCTTCACCAGAATCGCGTTGCCGTGCCAGCCAATGTTTCGCGTGTTCACCTTGAGCAGCCGATCGGAATGCCTGCGCAATTTATCGAAGGCCCGCTTGTGCCGCACGCCGAGCTGCACCGGCTTGTATAGGCCGTGGCTGTCGATCAGCTCGTGGGGCACAGTCGATCCGCGTCCGCCGATGCGTTTGTCAGCCTCCTGCAGCGCGACGATGTCGGCATCGATTTCCTGGAGCACCTTGAGCACGCGATGCGGGTCGCGCCGGCCGTCGAGACCGACAGCCTTGTGCATATTGTAGCTCGCCAGCGTGATCGTCGGGCTGCTGCTCACGCGAACGCCAATAGCGTCTGCTGGTGAATGGTTCCTAGACGTCGAGGTTGGCGACGCTCAGCGCATTGTCCTGGATGAACTCGCGCCGGGGTTCGACGACGTCGCCCATCAGGCGGGTGAAGATTTCGTCCGCGACGTCGGCCTGAGCGACTTCGACCCGGAGCAGCGAGCGATTGGTCGGGTCGAGCGTCGTCTCCCATAGCTGCTCCGCGTTCATTTCGCCGAGACCTTTGTAGCGCTGGATGCTGAGACCTTTGCGTCCCGCGGCGAGCACTGCGTCGAGCAGGTCGGAAGGCCGGGTGACGGCAACCGGCTTGCCTTTAGTGTCAGCGGCAGCTTCCTCGGCCTCTTCGCCTTCGGCTGTCGGTTCCTGCTCGGCGGTCGCGCCCTTTTTGAGGGTACGAAGCGTCGAAGGCTTGGCGTAGGCCGCAGCCTGTTCCTTCGCGAGGGTGTCGAGCTTGCGGGCCTCGGCGGAGACCAGGAAAGTCGGCTCGACGATGTGGGCGTCGGTCACTCCACGCCACAGGCGCCTGAGCAGATAGCCGCCTTCCGCCGAGACTTCGCCCGACCATTCGGCT
>DASTAU010000125.1:0-5851 GCA_035712425.1 Sphingomicrobium sp. | reverse complement strand
GGGCGAGCAATTCGGCGGGATTGTCGTGTTCGCTCCCGACGGCAAGTCGCTGTTCCTGACGGTCGGCGATCGCCAGCGCATGACTCCGGCGCAGGATTTGAGCCAGCCGGTCGGCAAGGTTCTTCACCTGACGCTCGATGGGCAGCCCGCGCCGGGCAATCCCTGGACGGGCAAGGCCGGCGCTGCTGCGGTAACTGTCATCAATCCACCCGAAGATACCGAGACGGCGAAACACACGACCGGGCGGGAAACGCGCTGGCCGGGCGCGAACCTTACGCCGGCGGAAGTCTGGAGCCTCGGCCACCGCAATCCTTACGGCCTCGCCCTCGCTGCGGACGGGCGGCTGTGGGAGACGGAAATGGGGCCGCGCGGCGGCGACGAGCTGAACCTTATCCTGCCGGGCAAGAATTACGGCTGGCCGCTGGTTTCGGAGGGCCGGAACTATGACGGGGTGCCCATTCCGAAGCATTCCACACGCCCCGATATCCAGCCGCCGAAGCTCTACTGGGCGCCGTCGGTCTCCCCGTCCAGCCTTCTCATCTATTCGGGCGACCTGTTCCCGAAGTGGAAAGGCGACGGACTCATCGGCAGCCTGTCGGGGCAGGCGCTGATCCACGTGCGCATCCGGGGAGACACGGCCACCAAGCTCGAACAGTGGGACATGGGCCACCGAATCCGCTTCGTCGGCCAGGGGCCGGATGGCGCAGTCTACCTGCTCGAAGATGGATCGAGCGGGCGGCTGCTCAAGCTGACGCCGAAATAAGGCTCTCCCCGGTAGGTCACCGGGGAGAGAAAAGTCGGTTAATCCGCCGGCTGAGCGACCCTTCGAAGGTAAGGCTTCACCGTCTCCCAACCTTGCGGGTATTTCTCGCGCGCGACCTCGTCGGAGACCGACGGCGGGATGATCACCGCCTCGCCGTTCTTCCAGTTCACCGGAGTCGCCAGCGTGTGCTTGTCGGTGAGTTGCACCGACTCCAGAAGGCGCAGCACCTCGTCGAAATTCCGACCCGAGTTCATCGGGTACATGAGGAGCGCTTTGATCTTCTTGTCCGGGCCGATGATGAAGACGGTGCGGACCGTCTGGTTGGTCGCGGCCGTGCGCCCCTCATGCGTGCCCTCGGTATCGGCCGGCAGCATGTTGTAGAGCTTCGCGACGTTGAGGTCGGTATCCGCGATGATCGGATAGTCGACCGCGGCGCCGCCGACCTCGGCGATGTCGTCGAGCCAGCGGCCGTGGCTGTCCACCGGGTCCACCGAAAGCGCGATGATCTTGGTGTTGCGCTTGTCGAACTCGGGCTTGATCTTGGCCATGTAGCCGAGCTCGGTCGTGCAGACCGGCGTGAAATCCTTGGGGTGCGAGAACAGGATCGCCCAGCTGTCGCCGATCCAGTCATGGAAATGGATGGTGCCCTGCGTCGTTTCGGCAGTGAAGTCGGGAGCGGTGCTTCCGATGGCGAGCGTTGTCATTGGCCAGTCCTTTCGGGGTCTCGGGTCGTTACGGCGGCGGCGATATAGGGGCTCAGACGACCTCTTCGAAGGGCGCCTCGATATTTTGCGTCCGTTCGAGCCATTCGGGCGGCGTAAGCCCTTTGGAACGCAGGAATTCCGGATTGTAGAGACGCGATTGATAGCGCGATCCGGGGTCGCACAACATTGTGACAATCACCTTGCCGGGCCCGAGCTTGCGGGCGAGGCGGATCGCTCCGGCGACGTTGACGCCTGACGAGAGGCCGAGGCTGAGGCCTTCGTGGCTCAGCAGGTCGAAAGCGACCTTGAGGCTCTCGCTGTCGGGGATGAAGAAAGCTTCGTCGGGCTCGAACCCTTCGAGGTTGGCGGTGATCCGGCCCTGGCCGATCCCCTCGGTGATCGAGCTTCCTTCGGCCTTCAGCTCGCCCGTCGTGTAATAACTGTAGAGCGCCGCGCCCGGTACGTCGGCGAGCGCGATCACAATGTCGCTCTTGCGCTGGCGGAGTCCCGCGGCGACGCCGGCGAGCGTTCCGCCGGTTCCGACCGCGCTGACGAAGGCGTCGACCTTGCCGTCGGTTTGCTCCCAGATTTCGGGCGCTGTGGTTTTGACGTGGATGTCGCGGTTGGCGACATTGTCGAACTGGTTGGCGAAGATCGCGCCGTCCGGATGGTCGCGTGCCAGCTTCTCGGCGAGGCGCCCGGCGACCTTCACGTAATTGTTCGGGTTTCGGTACGGCGCGGCCGGCACCTCGACCAGCGTCGCCCCGAGCGATCGGAGCGTGTCCTTCTTCTCCTGGCTCTGCGTTTCCGGAATGACGATAACCGTGTTCATGCCGAGCGCGTTGCCCACGACGGTGAGGCCGATGCCGGTGTTCCCCGCAGTCCCGTCGACGATCAGCCCGCCGGGCCGAAGCTGTCCCTTGTCGATCGCATCGGTGACGATCCCGAGCGCCGCTCGGTCCTTTACGGACAGGCCCGGATTCATGAATTCGGCCTTGCCCAGAATAGTGCAGCCGGTCTCTTCCGAGGCCTTGCGGAGCTTGATCAGCGGCGTGTTGCCGATCGCATCGAGCGTGCCCGATTTGATGTCCATGCGCGGCCCTTACTCCGTCAGTTGTTCCGGCGGTAGCGAAGATAATAAGGGCGGCGTCCCTCGCGCCGCGACTTTGCGCCGTAGCGTGTCTCGATCCAGCCGCCCGACGGCTCGAGGAAGTCTTTCGGGCGTTCGGCCAGCCATTCGAACTGATGGGTGTGACGCTGCATGACCATCAGCGACCAGTTGAGATAGGTCGGATCGTCGGTCGCGAGGCGGAACTCGCCGCCGGCTTTCAGTTTGGCGGCGAAGAGGTCGATCGGGCGATCGTTGACCATTCGCCGCTTGGCGTGGCGCGACTTGGGCCAGGGGTCGGGGTGGAGCAAATAGATGAAGCTGAGCGCTCCATCGGGCACGCGCTGGAGCACTTCGAGCGCATCGCCTCGCCACAGGCGGACGTTGGCGAGATGCTTGTCGCGGATATGGCCGAGTGCCGTGGCGACCCCGTTGAGGAAGGGCTCGGCGCCGATAAAGGCGTGATCGGGAAGCATGTCGGCGCGGTCGGCAAGATGCTCGCCGGAGCCGAACCCGATCTCGAAGTGGAGCGGCCGATCTTCGCCAAACAGCCGGGGCGCGGTGATCTCGCCCTCTGTGGGAACCTCGAGCTGGGGCAGAAGCCGGTCGACCAGCTCCTGCTGGCTCTTGCGCAGCTTGTGGCCGCTCGACCGGCCGTAGAGGCGGTTTAGGGTAAGGGGATCGCCGGTTTTGAACGCTGTCATCGCGCCGCGCCTACGCTCGCGACGCGCATCGCCGCAACCGCCCGAGGGAACTTGCGCACAAGCCCATGCGTCCAATCGGCCGCAAGGGAGGAGAAAAAGACATGAACGGCAACCACCCGCGCAGTACCGCCAAGATCGGCGGCCATCCGATTCACCCGATGCTGATCCCGTTTCCGATCGTGTGCTTCATCGGGTGCCTCGTCACCGATATCGTCTTCCTCAACAATCATGACCCGGGCTGGGCGACGGCTTCACGCTATTTGCTGGCGGTCGGTCTCGTCTTCGCGGCGCTGGCGGCGGTTGCCGGGCTCACGGACTTCATGGGCGACGAGCGGATCCGCTCGTCGAGCACCGCGCTTCAGCACATGCTTGCGAACGTCACCGCGGTCGTGCTCGAATTGGTCAACTTCTTCCTGCGGCTCAACAACAACGATTCGATCGCGAAGGTCGGGATTTACCTGTCGATCGTCGTCGTCCTAATCCTGGTCTACAGCGGCTGGAAGGGCGGTGAGCTCGTCTTCCGTCACGGTGTCGGAGTGATCGACGACCACACCGGCTGAGCGTCAGGCGGCGACGGCGGCCTTCAGTTCGTCGACCAGGTCGACCCGCTCCCACGGGAAGAAATCGCCCTCCGACTTGCGGCCGAAATGACCATAAGCGGCGGTCGGCTCGTAAATCGGCTTGTTGAGCCCGAGATGCGTGCGGATTCCGCGCGGAGTCAGCCGGCCGAGCTTGCCGATACGGCCGATCGCCGCCTCGATATTGTCGTCGCCGACGGTGCCGGTGCCGTGGGTGTCGACATAGAGCGACAGCGGCTCGGCGATGCCGATGGCGTAGGCGAGCTGGATCGTGCACTTCCTCGCGAGGCCGGCCGCGACGATGTTCTTCGCGAGATAGCGCGCGGCATATGCCGCTGAGCGGTCGACCTTGGTCGGGTCCTTGCCGGAGAAGGCACCGCCGCCGTGCGGAGCCGCGCCGCCGTAGGTGTCGACGATGATCTTGCGCCCGGTGAGGCCCGCGTCGCCATCGGGTCCACCGATCTCGAAGCTTCCGGTCGGGTTGATGTGATAGACGGTTTCGTTGCCGAGCAACTCAGCGGGAAGCACCCGCGCGACGACGTCCTTCACGTAGGCGTGGAGCTGGGCCTGCTTCTCGCCTTTGTCGTAGCCCGGCTTGTGCTGGGTCGAGACCACGATCGCGGTCGCCTTGGCTGGCTTTCCTTCTTCGAAGCGGAGCGTGACCTGGCTCTTGGCGTCGGGCTCGAGGAACGGGGCGCGGCCCTCGTGGCGGTCGGTCGCCATCTCCATCAGGATCTTGTGGCTGTAGTCGAGCGTGGCGGGCATGAGGTCCGGGGTCTCGTCGCAGGCGAAGCCGAACATGATGCCCTGGTCGCCGGCGCCTTCCTCCTTGTTCTCGCCGGCGTCGACGCCCTGCGCGATGTGCGGCGACTGGCCGTGGAGGTGGTTCGCGAACTCGAAGTTCGCCCAATGGAAGCCCGCCTGCTCATAGCCGATGCGCTTCACGACGCCGCGAACCGCTTCCTCGATCTCGTCGCGAGCGCCAGGCGCCCAGCCGCCCGTATCCGGCCAGCGCTCCTCATCGAACACCGGCTTGCAACGGATTTCGCCGGCGAGGACGACGCGGTTGGTGGTGGTCATGGTTTCGCAGGCGACGCGCGCCTCCGGGTCCTTGCCCAGGAAGAGATCGACCACGGCGTCGGAAATTTGGTCGGCGACCTTGTCCGGATGGCCTTCGGAAACGGATTCGGAGGTGAAGAGATAATTGCTGCGCATGAGCGGAAGGAAGCCCTCGAAATCAGGATATAAAGAAGTCTTTATATGTGCGCCTCTAGCGGCGCTTGCGACCCAGCACAATGCCGCCCGCGATGAGCAGTAGCGACAGCAGCAGCGGGATCAGATTGCCGAAGCGAGCGAAGGGCGGAGGCGAGTTCGCTCGCGGTGGAAGCACGGCGTCGATCACGCCCGCGGTCCGCCAGGGCAGCTCCTTCACGACGTTTCCGCGGCCGTCGATGACCGCGCTGATTCCAGTCGGGGTTGAGCGCAATACCGGGATTCCTTCTTCGGCAGCGCGCAGCCGCGCCTGGGCTAGATGCTGGGGCGGACCCCAGGAGCCGAACCAGGCGTCGTTGGACGGATTGAAGATGAACTCGGGCCGGTTGCGCTCGTCGACGACGTGGCCGGAGAATATGATTTCGTAGCAGAGGTCGAAGCCGACCTTGCCCCATTCGCCGCCGAGATCGATGGTTTGTGGTCCCGGACCGGGCGTGAAGTCGATGTCCCCCGGCGCGAGCCGCGACAGGCCGATCGTCGAGAGCAGCGGCCGCATCGGCAGATATTCGCCGTACGGGACGAGATGTGCCTTGTCGTAGCGACCGACGATGCGGCCGCGGGGCGCGAGGACGAAGATGCTGTTGGCGGCACCTGAGACGTGAGTGCCGTCATTCGAGAAAATGGCGAGGCCGCCCGTCAGGAGCAGGTCGCCTGGGCCGAGCAGCGATGCGGCCTGCGCTCGCTGAAACTGGGCGTATGCCTGGCCGCCGGGGCGGGAGTCT
>DASTAU010000124.1:0-5242 GCA_035712425.1 Sphingomicrobium sp. | reverse complement strand
CGCGTGTTCAACCGCTTCGATCGCGTGGTCGAGGTGGGAGTTCGCGGTGAGGCCGCCCTGGGACTCGGGCTCCCGCTGACGCGCCAGTTCATCGAGGCGCATGGCGGGACCGTCGAGCTGGACTCGAAGAAGGGGAAGGGCACGACGGTGACCCTCACCATCCCGCGCGGCACGCGATGATTTTGAAGAACGAAGATGCGACCGCGGAGCTCGGCGCCCGGCTGGCGAGGGTTGCGGAGCCGGGGGACGTGATCAGCCTGTCGGGACCGCTGGGCGTAGGCAAGACCGCCCTCGCGCGCGGATTCATCGGCGCGCTCGGCCACCAGGGCGATGTTCCGAGCCCGAGCTTCGCGATCGTCCAGCCCTATGAGGAGCTGGACCCTCCGGTCTGGCACGTCGATTTGTATCGCATCGAGCAGGCATCCGAGATCGATGAGCTCGGCCTCGACTCCGCCGCGGACGCGGTGCTGATCGTTGAGTGGCCGGAGCGGGCGGGGGACAATGCGTGGCCCGAAGCACTCGTTTTGTCGCTCGACTTCGCTTCGGAAGGCCAGCGAATCTTGACAGCGAAGGTGCCCCCGTCATGGGAGGGACGATGGCCTCCACGATGAAACCGCCTGCCCATGCCCCTGAATTCCTTGCCGCTTCGGGCTGGGGCGAGGCCGAAATCCTGCCGCTCGCCGGCGATGCTTCGTTCAGGCGCTATTTTCGGGTCGTGGAGGATGGAAGGTCGGCGGTCCTGATGGACGCGCCGCCGCCGCACGAGGATCCGCGCCCGTTCATCGCCGTCGCCGAGTGGCTCCTGTCGCGCGGCCTGAGCGCTCCGGAAATACTCGCGCGTGATCTGGAAAAGGGGCTTCTCCTTCTGGGTGACTTCGGGAGCGCGCGGCTTCGCGAGACGCTCGATGCCGACCCGCGCCGCGAACGTGAGCTGTACGAGCTTGCGACGGACGTGCTCGTGCATCTGCACGAACACCCGCCAATGGCCGGACTGACTCCTCACGGCCTCGATCAGTGGCTCGAGGAATTGAAACTGTTCACCGACTGGTACTGCCCGGCGGTCGGGATCGAAGTTGATGTGGAAACCTACCGGCAGGCGTGGCGCGAGGCACTTGAGCCGGTTGCCCGCGACGGCCTCGGCCCGGTCACGGTCCTCCGCGACTATCATGCGGAAAACATCATGCTGGTCGAGGGCCGCGACGGCGTCGCTCATTTCGGCCTGCTCGACTTCCAGGACGCACTCGCCGGGCATCCTGCCTACGATCTCGCTTCGGTGCTGGAGGATGCGCGCCGGGATGTTCCGCCGGCGATCGAACGCGCGATGATCGACCGGTATGTTCATGCGACCGGTCATGGCGAAGCCTTCGAGCGGGCTTATTGGGCGCTCGCGGCGCAGCGCAACACACGCATTCTCGGCGTTTTCACCCGCCTGTGGAAGCGCGACAACAAGCCGCACTACCGGCAATTCCAGCCTCGAATGTGGGGCTTGCTCGAACGCGACCTCGAGCAGCCATACCTCGCGCCAGTCCGCGCCTGGTTCGACGAGAACATCGCGCCCGAGCATCGGCGCGAGCCCTGGAAACAGGCCGCATGAGCCAGACCAAGCGCGCGCTCCGGCTCCGCGCCGAGGTTCCGGCCGAAGTTCCCACGACCGCGATGATCATGGCCGCGGGTCTCGGCAAGCGCATGCGTCCGCTCACCGCGACGAGGCCTAAGCCGCTGATCGAGGTGGGCGGCAAGGCGCTTCTCGACCACGTGCTCGAGAAGCTTCGGGCCGCGGGCGTGAAGAAGGTCGTCGTCAACGTTCACTACCTTCCGGAGGCGTTGGAAGCGCACTTGACGAGCCGCGATCATGGCTTCGAGGTCGTCATCTCCGATGAACGGGACCTGTTGATGGAAACCGGCGGAGGCCTGGTGAAGGCGGCGCCGCTGATCGACAGCGATCCGTTCCTCGCGGTGAACAGCGATAATCTGTGGATCGACGGCCCTGCGGACACGATCAAGCTTCTCGCGTCGCAGTGGGACGATTCGAAGATGGACGCGCTGCTCCTGCTCGTACCCCAGGCCGGCGCGTTGAATCACCGCGGGCAGGGCGACTTCCACATGGACCGGACCGGGCGGCTGCGCAGGCGCGAGCGAAGCCACGTCGCGCCCTTCGTCTTCACCGGCATCCAGATGGTTTCGAAGCGGCTGCTTCGCGATGCGCCGGAAGGCCCGTTCTCGACCAACATCCTGTGGGACCGCGCGATTGGGGAGGGCCGTTGCTTCGGCGCCGTCCACCAGGGCCTCTGGTTCGACGTCGGCACTCCGCAGTCCATCCAGCAGACGGAATCGGTGCTCGAGAATGTCTGACCCGCCCCGGGTCAATGTCTACACGATCCCGTCGCATCGCTCCTTCGCCGACGCGCTGGCGGCAGGGCTCATCCGCCGCTTCGGGAAGGACCCGCTGGAGCTGGCGCGTGGGCGCATCCTGCTTCCGAACAATCGCGCGGTGCGCGCGGTCACCGAGGCTTTTGTTCGCGAAAGCGGGAATGGCCTCCTGCTTCCGCGGCTGATTCCGGTCGGGGATCCGGAGATCGGCGATCGGGTGGGGGGGACGCTCGAGGCGATCAACGCCGAGCCGGTGCCCCCCTCGATCGATCCATCGGAGCGGCTTTTGAAGCTCGCATCGATTGTCGGCGGCGAAGGATCGGCGGAAGGGCTCCGGCTTGCGGCGGACCTTGCCCGCACACTCGACGCGTTGCTCGTCGAAGAAATCGCTCCGGCCGAACTCAAAACCGCCGTCGAAGAGACCAGCGAGCTGGCCGGGCATTGGGAGAAATCGCTCGAGAAGCTGAAGCTCATCTACGAGAACTGGCCGCATCTCCTCGCCGAGGAAGGGCTCATCGACCTCGCGGAGCGGCGCAATCGCCTGCTCAACGCACTTGCCGAAAGGTGGAAGGTCGAACCGCCCGCCGGCTTCACCGTGGCAGTCGGCATTACCACCGCCGCACCAGCGGTCGCCGTGCTGGTCTCGCGGATCGCTCGAATGCCCGGCGGCATGGTGGTCCTTCCCGGTCTTTGGCTCGCCGATGTCTTCCCCGACGAGGAATGGGATGCGCTGGGACCCGATGAAGACGGCCGTGGCGAGGCGACCCATCCGCAGTTTCACCTGAAGCTGCTTCTCGACCGCATCGGCGTCGGCCGCGGTGAAGTGCAGCGCTGGCGCTGGTCCGGTCGTGCGGCATCGCCGCCGGCTCGTTCGCGGGCCGTAGCGAACGCGATGGCGGCGCCCGAATATTCGCACAAATGGAAGGATCTTCGGCCATCCGAGCGACGCCTCGGAGGAATTCGTCTCGCGGAGCTTCCCGATCCGGCGACGGAGGCGCAGGCGATCGCGCTCGCATTGCGTGAATCCGTGGAAACGCCGGGTCAGACGGCCGCGCTCGTAACGCCCGACCGGCAGCTCGCAGGCCGGGTCTCCGCGCTGCTTCGGCGTTGGGGCATCGAAGCCGACGACAGCGCCGGCAAGCCGCTATCCCGGCTCGCCGCGGGCACGTTGATCCTCGGCATCGCTTCGACTGCAGCGGAGGAGTTCGCGCCCGTGCCGCTTGTCGCCTTGCTCAAGCACCCGCTGGTCGGCGGAGTCGAGGAAGAGCGAACGCAATGGCTGCAGCATGTCCGCCGACTTGACCTGGCCTTGCGCGGCCCGCGGCCGCCCGCGGGGATATCCGGTCTCGACGCGCGGTTCGCCGAGAAAGATGCAATGCGTGCGTGGAATGCCGTTCGCGATCGGGTCGCCGGCATCGACGGATTGCTTCGTGAACCGCTTCCCCTGTCGCAATTGGCGAATTTGATCGCCGATGCCGCGACTGCGCTGGCTGGCGAAGCAGCATGGCGTGGAGCCGACGGGCGCATGGCCGCCGAGTTGCTCGCCGAATTGCAGGCGTCCGAGTCAGCGTCGCAACTGAGCGTCTCCGCCGAAGCTGCGGTTCCTTTGCTTCGCCAATTGCTCGACGAGCGAGCGGTTCGACCGCCCTATGGAGGCCACCCGCGAATTTTCATCTGGGGTTTGCTCGAGGCGCGGCTTCAGCGCGCCGACCTGCTCGTCCTCGGCGGCCTCAATGAAGGCGTCTGGCCCGCGCTGCCGGCTCCCGATCCCTGGCTTCCCCCGAAGGTCCGCGCGGCCCTGAAAATGCCGACGCTGGAGTTCCGCATCGGCCTTGCCGCCCATGACTTCGCAAGCGCTCTCGGCGCTCCGAAGGTGCTCATCACCCGGGCCAGGCGCGACAGCCGCTCGCCGACCGTCGCGTCGCGTTTCCTCCTTCGTCTCGACGCGATCAGCGGCGGCCTCCCGCGCGATCACTTGCTCGAGCGGGTCACCCGCGCGCTCGACGATCCCGGCTTGCCTAGGCCCGCCGACCGCCCCGCGCCCGCTCCGCCCGCAGAGCAGCGCCCCGACAAGATTTCCGTAACTTCGGTCGACCGCCTCAAGGCCGACCCCTTCGCCTTCTACGCCAACTCGATACTCAAGCTTCGCACCGAAGACCCGGTCGACGCCGACCATACCGCGCGCTGGAAGGGCGAGGCTGTCCACAAGGTGTTCGAGGAATGGCTCCTCCACGACAATTGCGCGCCCGACAGCCTCCGTGCCCGCGCCGAGCGACTGCTCGCCGACGAGGCCATTCATCCGATGCTCCGAGCGCTCTGGGCGCCGCGCCTCCTAGAAGCCATCGACTGGATCGCCGAGCTGGAGCGCGAGAACCAGGCAAATGGACGCAAACCGCTCCGCGCCGAGATCAAGGGTGAGGCGCCGCTCGCCGGAATTCTCGTCCATGGCCGAGCGGACCGAATCGACCGGCTACCCGGCGGCGGAGTCGCCATTGTCGACTACAAGACCGGCAAGCCGCCTTCGAAAAAGGCGATCGAAGCGGGCTTTGCACTCCAGCTTGGGCTTCTCGGGCTGATCGGCCGCGCCGGCGGTTTCGAAGGCGTCAGCGGAGAGCCCGAGGTCTTCGAATATTGGTCGCTGGTCCGCGACCGCGGCCGCTTCGGCAAATGCGTCCGTGCCGACAAGGACATGGAGGAAGGAGAGTTCCTGGATCGCGCCTACAGCAGCTTCGCCGAAGCCGCGCACAAATGGCTTACCGGAAGCGAGCCGTTCACGGCCAAGCTCAACCCGGCCTACGCGCCGTACGGCGATTACGATCAGCTGATGCGGCTAGAAGAATGGTACGGCCGCAAATGACGTTCCCAAAACCGT
>DASTAU010000123.1:0-2022 GCA_035712425.1 Sphingomicrobium sp. | reverse complement strand
CTCGCACGCGAGATCCCTCAGGCCGACCAGTCCACCCAATCCGGCAAGTGGGAAAAGAACCGCTTCATGGGCGTCGAGCTCGCCGGCAAGACCCTCGGCCTCGTCGGCTGCGGCAATATCGGCTCGATCGTCGCCGACCGCGCCCACGGTCTGAAGATGAAGGTCGTCGCCTACGACCCGTTCCTCTCGCCCGAGCGAGCGGTGGAGCTGGGTGTCGAGAAGGCGGAGCTGGACGACCTCCTCGCCCGCGCGGACTTCATCACCTTGCACACGCCGCTCACCGACCAGACCCGTGGCATCCTCAGCCGCGAGGCGCTGGCGAAAACCAAGCCTGGCGTGCGCATCGTCAATTGCGCGCGCGGCGGGCTGATCGACGAGGCCGCGCTGAAGGACGCGCTCGAAACCGGCCACGTGGCAGGCGCAGCGCTCGACGTGTTCCAGGAGGAACCAGCGCAAGCGAATGCCCTCTTCGGCACGCGCGGGCTCATCTGCACGCCGCATCTCGGTGCCTCGACCACCGAGGCGCAGGTCAATGTCGCGATCCAGGTCGCCGAGCAGATGAGCGATTATCTGCTGCTCGGCGGGATCACCAACGCGGTGAACGTGCCGTCGCTCTCGGCGGAGGAAGCGCCGCGCCTGCGCCCGTACATGGCGCTTGCCGAAAAACTCGGACGCCTCGTCGGGCAGATCGCTGGAACGGAAATCCGCTCTATCGACATCGAGGTCGAAGGCGCGGCGGCGGAGCTCAACATCAAGCCGATCACCGGCGCGGTGCTTGCCGGTGTGATGCGGACCTGGTCCGACACCGTGAACATGGTCAACGCGCCCTATCTCGCAAAGGAACGCGGCCTCGCCGTCCGCGAAATCCGCAACGAGGGCGAAGGCGATTATCACACGCTCGTCGCGGTGACGGTGGGCACGGATCATGGCGAAAAGCGCGTCGAAGGCACTTTGTTCGGCAACCGCGCGCCGCGCCTCGTCCAGATTTTCGGTGTTCCGGTCGAAGCCGAGCTGGCGGGCCAGATGATCTACATCGTCAACACCGACGCGCCCGGATTCATCGGCGCCCTCGGGACGAAGCTCGGCGAGAATGCGATCAACATCGCCACCTTCAACCTCGGCCGTCGCCAGGAAGCGGGCGAAGCCGTCGCTCTGGTCGCAGTCGATGATCCAATCAGTCCGGAGGTCGCGCAGCAGCTTCACGAACTGCCCGCCGTCCGCGAGGTGATCCCGCTCAGCTTCTAACGAAAAGGGCGCCCCCGGAAGGAGCGCCCTTGGTTCCAGCCGCCTGCGTGCCAGCGGCCGGTGAGAAAACTCAGTGCGAGTTCTTCATCGCGTCAGCCTTGTTGTCGGCTGCATTCTTCATGGCGTCGGATTGGTTGTCGGCGGCTGCCTTCATCGCGTCCGAAGCGTTGTCGGCATTAGCGGTCATCTGGTCAGCCGCATTGCCGACGTTCGCTTCCATCGTGTCGGCGGCATTGTCGACATTCGCCTCATAATTGTCGGCAGCCTGCTGCTGTGGGCTCTTGTTGCAGGCCGCGAGCGAACCAAGCCCGAGAGCGATGGTCAGGATGGTAGTGGTCTTCATCTGCTTTCCCCTATCGTTATTCCAGCGCAGGCGCTCCTCGCGCGTGACGGAACTGCATTACTCTCGAGCGAGCCTTTCTGTTCCGGCCGCTCAATGAGGTCCCGGCGCTGGACGGGGCGAAGCTTCGCCCCTAGAGCCGCGCGGGCCGCACAGCAGGAAAGCTCAACAGTGGGAAACGTCACCGTCATCGGCGCCCAGTGGGGCGACGAAGGCAAGGGCAAGATCGTCGATTGGCTCGCCAGCCGGGCCGACATGGTCGTCCGATTCCAGGGGGGCCACAATGCCGGCCATACGCTGGTCGTTGGCAACCAGACCTACAAGCTCTCGCTGCTTCCGAGCGGAATCGTCACGGGCACTCCATCGGTCATCGGCAACGGGGTGGTGCTCGACCCGTGGGCGCTCAAGGCGGAGGTCGAGCGCATCCGCGAGCAGGG
>DASTAU010000122.1:0-6146 GCA_035712425.1 Sphingomicrobium sp. | reverse complement strand
CCTCGTCATGGGCTTCATGCTCCTCGGATTCCTGCGCAGCCGCGGCGCGGCGGAGGCGAATGTCGTCGAGACCGGCAGGCATCATCATTCGCACCCGCTGATGCGCACGGCGCTGATCGGTTGGACCGCGTTGATCGGGGTCGGTCTCGCTGCGCTGGCGATCGCCAGCTTCTTCACGGACCGGTCGATGGCGAAGGCCGCCACCGGAGAGAAGCTGTCGATCACGCTCACGGCCAACCAATGGTGGTGGGACGTTCAGTACAATTCCAGCGATGCCTCGAAGACGTTGAGGACCGCGAATGAATTGCACTTGCCGGTCGGGGTGCCGGTCCGGATCACGCTCGCATCGAATGACGTGATCCACAGTTTCTGGGTACCGAGCCTGGCCGGCAAGCAGGACCTCATTCCAGGCCGCGAAAGCGACATCACGATCGTGCCCAAGAGGACCGGAATCTTCCGCGGTCAGTGCGCGGAATTCTGCGGCGCGCAACACGCGCACATGGCGCTGGTCGTAAATGTCGATTCCTATCCGGACTTCATCAAATGGTGGGATCATCAGCTGCAGCCGGCGGCCGCGCCGACGAACCCTGTCACACTGGCGGGCTATGAATATGTGACCACCGGGCCGTGCGGCGCCTGCCACAATATCGGTGGCACTCCGGCGAGCGGGACGGTCGCGCCCGACCTCACGCATCTCGCCAGCCGGCGAAGCATTGCCGCGGGGACGCTGCCGATGAGCGAGGGCAATCTCTACGGTTGGGTCGAGGACCCGCAGTCGCTGAAGCCTGGCGTGAAGATGCCGACGATCGGCCTCGAGCCCGGCCAGCTTCACGCCGTCGTCGCTTATCTCGAGACGCTCAAATGACGGACGTCCGCGCCGACGCATTCGATGCGGCCCCCGCGCGTCAAAGCGAGCGCGAGCGGGTCGAAGCCGAGAACCGACAGCTGGCCGAAGAGCGGAAGAAGATCGCTCGCGACGGCCCCAAGCTCAAAGGCGAGAAGCTGGCCGCGCGGCTTGATCTAGCGTGGCGGCGGCCGCGTGGGATCATCGGCTGGCTCGCGACGGTGGACCACAAGGAGATTGGCCGGCGCTACATCATCACCGCGCTCGGTTTCTTCGTGCTCGGCGGCATCATGGCGCTGCTCATGCGCCTCCAACTCGCGCAACCCGACAGCAACCTGATCGGCGCCGAACGCTACAACCAGCTGTTCACCATGCACGGCTCGACGATGATGTTCCTGTTCGCCGTCCCGGTGATGGAAGGCGTCGCGGTCTACATCATACCGTTGATGCTCGGCACGCGATCGACCGCGTTCCCGCGGCTCAATGCCTTCAGCTACTACATGTATTTGTTCGGCGGTCTGATGCTGTGGGGGGCCTTCGTCCTCAACATCGCTCCGGACGTCGGCTGGTTCGCCTATACGCCCCTATCGGGCCCGCAATTCTCGCCTGGAAAGCGCGCGGACGTCTGGGCCCAGATGATCACGTTCACCGAAGTTGCGGCCCTCGCCGCCGCAGTCGTTCTCACGTCCACCATCCTGAAGTGCCGCGCACCGGGCATGACTCTGGCGCGGATGCCGCTGTTCGCCTGGGCGATGCTGGTCGTCGCGGTGATGATCATCTTCTCGATGCCGTCCGTAGCACTCTGTTCGGGAATGCTGATTTCGGACCGGCTGGTCGGCACCAATTTCTACAATGCGGCGGAGCATGGCGACGCGCTCCTGTGGCAGCACCTCTTCTGGTTCTTCGGCCACCCCGAGGTCTATATCATCTTCCTTCCAGCGACCGGGTTCGTCAGCGTCATGGTCGAGACTTTCTGCCGCCGGCCGGTCTTCGGTCACGCGGTGGTTGTACTCGCACTGATCTCGACCGGAATCCTCGCGTTCGGCCTATGGGTCCATCACATGTTCGCGACCGGGCTGCCGCGCGTCGGCTACAGCTTCTACACTGCGGCGAGCATGTCGGTGTCGATCCCGACGGGCCTGCAAATCTTCTGCTGGCTGGCGACGATCTGGGACGGAAGACCGCGTTTCCAGGTTCCGATGCTTTACGTCGTCGGGTTCATCGTGACGTTCGTCATCGGCGGCCTGACCGGAGTGATGGTCGCGGCCGTCCCGCTCGATCTGCAGCTGCACGACACCTACTTCGTCGTCGCGCATTTCCATTATGTGCTGATCAGCGGCGCGGTCTTCCCGCTTCTCGGCATTTTCACTTACTGGTTCCCCAAGATCACCGGCCGGATGATGAATGAGACGGTCGGGAAGATCAGCTTCTGGCTGGTCTTCGTCGGCTTCCACCTGACTTTCTTCCCGATGCACCTCAGCGGACTGCTCGGAATGCCGAGGCGGGTCTACACCTATCCCGCGGGCCTGGGGCTGGAGGTTCCGAACCTGCTTTCGACGCTCGGCGCATTCATTCTCGCGGCCGCCGTCGTGCTGTTCGTCGTCAACGGCCTCATCTCGCTCTATCGAGGCGTGATCGCCGGGCCCAATCCATGGGGCGCCGCGAGCCTCGAATGGGCGACCAGTTCGCCGCCGCCCGTCTACAATTTCGAGCATATTCCCGTCGTCGAAAGCGATACTCCGCTGTGGGACGTTGAGGGCGAGCTTCCGGTCGTCACCGGCCTTCGCGTCGATGAAAAGGAGATTCTCCTGACTACAGTGGTCGCGGCCGCGCCGGACCTTCGCGAACCCGTTCCCGCCGCAAGCCTGTGGCCGCTGATCGGCGCGATGGCGGTCGGTATCGTGTTCGTTGCATCGATCTTCTCCCCGTGGGCGCTGGTGTTCGGTCTGGTGCCGTGCGGGATTGCCTTCGCCGCCTGGTTCTGGCCCAAGGAATTGAAGCGCAATCCTGAGCCGGTGATCTCATGATCCTGCCGCGCTTCACCGATGACCTCGCGGACCTCCCGACCCACAAGTTCGGGCCGAGCAGCCTTACCTGGTGGGGGATCATCGCCTTCATGGTGATCGAAGGCGGCTTCTTCATGCTGACCTTCGCGGCCTATTTCTTCCTCATGGGCCACGAGCAAGGCTGGCCGCCGGAAGGGAGGCAGGCGCCCGACGTTTTGGCGGGGACATTGTTCACCATCGTGATCATTCTCAGCGAAATCCCGAACACAATGATCAAGAAAGCGGCCAGGGCGGGCGACATTCCGGCGATCCGGCGGCTCATCTTGGTGATGACCGCAGTCGGAGCGATCCTGCTCGTCATCCGCGGCTTCGAATTCAACAGCCTCAACTGCCGCTGGACCGACGACGCTTACGGCTCGATCATCTGGGCGCTGCTGCTGCTCCACACGACGCACCTCATCACCGACTGGGGCGACACGGTCGTGCTGGGCGCTCTGATCTACACTCCGGTCGCCTACGAAGGGCGGCGGCAGGTGGATGTCGACGAGAACTCGCTCTACTGGCGCTACGTCTGGCTGCTGTGGCTCCCAATCTATCTGATGATCTACTGGGTGCCGCGGCTGTGAACGGCGAACGCGCCCGCGATCGCTTCATGCCCTGGGCCGGCCTCGCGCTCGGGACGCTGGGCGTCGGGCTAACGCATCAGATCGGGTCGGACTCGGTCTTTCAGGACTGCCATTTCAGTAGCCCACTGATCGTCATCCTGGCCGCAATTCTCGGCCTGGTTCTCGTAGCCGCAGGTGCCCTGGGTTCCTGGCGCGTCTATTCTGCGGATGGTGAAAGCCCGGCGCGGCGGATGATCGCCGTCGTCTCGGTGATGGCTTGCAGCGTCTATGCGGTCGCGATCGTCCTTCCCCTCATCGCTTCGCTTGTCATTCCGAGGTGCTGGGCATGAGCGCCGGCCATCACCACGCCGAAGCGCTCGGCTGGACCCTCGATCCGCTGCTGACCGTGCCGCTGGCGCTTGCGCTGCTGATCTACGTCGTCGGCTGGGTCCGCCTGTCGAGGCGCGCCTCGACGCCGATCCGGCCGAGCCTGTTCCTGTCGGGCTGGATCGTGCTGACGCTATCGCTCACATCGCCCCTGCACGAAGCGGGGGAGCGGAGCTTCACCATGCACATGATCGAGCATGAGCTGATCATGCTTGTGTCGACGCTCTTGCTCGCAGCCTCGGGCGCGGGCGGTGTCATCGCCTGGGGTCTGCCGCGCTCGCTTCGGCTTGCCCTAGGCGGTAACTGGAAGTCGCCGCTGCAGCGCTTGTGGAAACGGCTGACCGAACCCGTCACGGCGACCGCGATCCAGGCAGTCGTGATGTGGATCTGGCACGCGCCGCCGCTGTTCGACCGCGCGCTCGGAAGCTTCGGCTGGCATATCGCGCAGCACGCCTGCTTCTTCGTCAGCTCGCTTCTCTTCTGGTGGGCGATGCTCCATCCGCGCGAGCGCGGCTCTGGTTATGGAGTTTCCGCCGCTTGCCTGTTTGCGACGTCGCTCATCGGCGGGGCGCTGGGGGCGCTGATGAGCTTCTCGGCGAGCCCGTGGTACGCGCAATATGCGGCGATGGGCATGACCGGCATCGGACTCGACCCGGTCGACGACCAACGCCTGGCCGGCCTGATCATGTGGATTCCGGGTGGCCTGGTGCACGCAAGCGCTGCGCTGGCGCTTGCCTACAAATGGCTCAAGGCTTCGGAGGGAGAGCATGCCGCGCTCAATCTCCACTAAGGTCTTCTTCGCGATCCTCGCGGGTGTGATCTTTCTCGTCGCGCTGGTCGGCATCGCCTATCAATATGTTCAACAGCGTTCGCGGATGCGCGAGCATGCGGTAGTCGAGGTCGGCGGCGATCCGCGCCGCGGCGAGGCGATGTTCATCCAGTACGGCTGCGGCAGCTGCCATGCGGTCAAAAACGTGCGCAATGCCGTCGGTTCTGTCGGTCCTCCACTCGACGGGATTGCGGTTCGCACGATCATCGCCGGTCATCTCGCGAACAAGCCCGGGAATATGGAGAAATGGATTCGCGATCCGCAGCAGGTTTCGCCAGGCACCGCGATGCCGGACCTCAACGTCGGTGAGGCCGACGCGCGCGACATCACCGCCTTTCTCTACACGCGCGCGAAATGATCAGCGCAGGCGCAGCCCCAGCCACAGGGTGCGCGGCGTTGCGCGCTCGACCGACCCGTCGCCGTTGATTCCGGCCATGACCAAGGCATTGGTCAGATTCTCGGCGCGTGCGACCAGCTGCAGCCGCTTTGTCAGCGGCCAGGCCACATAAGCGTCGAGCGTCGTCGCGCGTTTGAGCACATCGATATTAAGGTCGTCGTCGAACTGGGCGCCCACCCGCCGAAGCACGAGCTGCGCGCCCTTGCCGCCGTCCTGCCAGCCCGCCGCGAGCGTGCCGGCGAATTTGGGCGTCTGAGCCGGGCGCAGTCCGTCGAGAAGCACGGCGGCGTCGCCTCCATTCATCCGCGCGTGAGTAAAGCTCGCGCCTGCGCAGATGGACCAGGGCCCGTCGGTCCAATCGGCCGACGCTTCGAGTCCGCGCACCTTCACCGCATCGATATTTTCGCGCTTGAAGAAGGTGCCGGTTGCGCCGACGAATCCGACGCCAGGGAAGATACCCGGCCCATGTCCCATCGTAACGTTGGCGATGGCGTCCTTAAGCCGGTTCACGAAACCGGTCAGCGACGCGTGGAACGGCCCATGAGCATATTCAGCGCCTGCTTCGGCTCCCACCAACCGCTCTGGATCGAGGTCGGGGTTGGCCGCGGTCGCATCGCTTCCCGCACGGAAGGGCCGGAACAGCTCGTTGAGAGTCGGCATTCGCCAGCCGAGATAGGCGGCGGAGCGCAGGCTCAGGCCACCGCCGACCGGCAGGCTGACGCCGCCCCGTGCGGTCGGAAGCCAGCCGCTCCGTGAAGGGTCCCGGTCGTCGGTCAATACGTCGCCGGTCGCGATCTGCTGTTCGAACAGGTGGCCGTCGCCGATGGTCCAATGATCGATGCGCGCGCCGCCCGTCAGGATCGCCTTGCCGAGGTGTGCACTGCCTTCAGCGAAAACCCCGGCGGTCCAGCTGTTGCCGCCAGCGGCCCGCCGTCGCGTGGGATCTCCGTCCACATAAGAGAAGAACTCGCGCGACTCTCCGGTCGCCCTGCGCGTGTCGGCCCCGAGGCGAAGCTCGATTCCGTCAGGCAGCGGCGGTCGGACCTCGACGCTCCCGCCCACGCCGTGCGATGGCACC
>DASTAU010000121.1:0-2006 GCA_035712425.1 Sphingomicrobium sp. | reverse complement strand
ATGCCCGATCCGATGGAGACGCCGGTGCGTTCCTTCAGGTCCTGGTCCATCTCGGCGAGGCCGGCGTCCTCGAGCGCCTGGCCGGCGGCGTCGATCGCGTAAACGATGAACGGGTCGACCTGCCTCTGGATCTTGTGGTCGACGCGTTTGTCGGGATCGAACCCCATCGGGTGATCCTTGGGCTTCACCTCGCCGGCGATCTTCGCCTTCTGGTCGGTAGTGTCGAACCGCGTGATGGCGGCGATACCGCTCTTGCCCGCGATGAGATTATTCCACGTCGTCTCAACGTCGCCGCCAAGCGGCGTCACGAGACCCAGACCTGTCACGACGACACGGCGCATCACCTAAACTCCAGTCTGTTCCACCAAAACAAACGGCCTCCCGGATTGTTCGGGAAGCCGTTCGTGCCGCCTTTCGAGGCGCAGCTCAGCGGCAGAATCGGTGCCCCGATCAGCCCTTGTTCTGGTCGATATATTCAATCGCGTCGCGGACGGTCGTGATCTTCTCGGCCGCGTCGTCCGGGATCTCGACCCCGAACTCTTCCTCGAAGGCCATGACCAGCTCGACGATGTCGAGGCTGTCGGCGCCGAGATCGTCGATGAAGCTCGCGTCTTCGGTCACCTTGTCCGGCTCGACGCCGAGATGTTCGACGACGATCTTCTTCACCCGATCGGCAGTCTCGCTCATGGGATTGCTTCCTCCGTTGTTCTTTGCCCGATGCCCTAGCGGTGCGCTTTCGACGCTGCAAGTGGCGCGCTGCCTCACGCTAAGCTAGCAATCCAGTGTGGATCGACGTCCGCTCACCCCTGGCGAAATCGCGCTTTGCCGCTCGATATTCGGTTCGGCCATCGATTACACGAAGGTCCAGCTGATCCAGCGCAAATGGTGGCCGCTGCAGCCGATCAATTATGTGATGACCCCGTCGGGGAACCTGCACTTCCACCCTCGCGGCTATCTCTGGTCCGAAGACTTCTCGAAGGGCCAGACCCACGTCGACCTGTTCATCCATGAGATGACCCACGTCTGGCAGGCGCAAAAATGGGGGCGTTCGTACCTGCTTCTCCAACGCCACCCCTTCTGTCGCTACGATTACGTGGTCCGCCCCGGGCGGCGCTTCGAGCAATATGGGCTGGAGCAGCAAGCCGAGATCGTCCGGCACGTCTTCCTTCTTCGCCACGGTCTGCCACTTCCCGGCGCGCCGCCGCTCGAACAACTCGAGAGCATCCTGCCCAGCGAGTGGAAATCATGACCGAGAAAGTGGTGGTAGTCGGTGCCGGCGTATTCGGCGCGTGGACCGCGCACCATCTCCTCGCGGCAGGGCGTGAAGTCACGTTGATCGATGCCTGGGGACCGGCGAACAGCCGCGCCTCTTCGGGCGGCGAGTCCCGCCTGACGCGCGGCGCATACGGAAGGGATGCGATCTATACCCGAATGGCGCGGGACTCGCTGCCGCAGTGGCGAGAGCTGAGCGCCGTTGCGGGTCTGCCGATCCTGATCCCGAACGGAGTTTTGTTCTTCTTCCCGAGTGAGGAGCCCTATTTTCGCGACACTCTGTCCGCGCACGCCGACCTGGGCCTGCCGACCGAAGCGCTCGAAAAGGCCGAGATGGCGCGGCGCTTCCCGATGTTCGACTTCGAAGGCATCAGCGTAGGCCTTCTTGAACCAGATTTCGGAGCCCTCATGGCGAGACGCGCGGTCGCGACGCTGGTGGACCGGTTCGTAACAGCAGGTGGAAGCTACCGCACCGCAAGCGCGGGCCCGCCTAAGGGTACAGAGGGGACGCTGACCGAGATCGAGCTTTCCTGGGGCGAACGCATCAGCGCCGACCGCTTCGTGTTCGCGCTCGGCGCCTGGCTGCCGAAACTCTTCCCCGACGTGATCGGGCCGCGAATTCGCCCAACGCGGCAGGAAATCTTCTTCTTCGCTCCGCCCGCCGGAGACCGCCGTTTCCTTCCCGACGCGATACCGTGCTGGGCCGATTTCAACGACGGCGACATGTTCTACGG
>DASTAU010000120.1:0-4840 GCA_035712425.1 Sphingomicrobium sp. | reverse complement strand
CTCGACAACATGGATCCGGCAAAGCTTCGCGAGGCGGTGAAGATGGTGGCGGGAAGGGTGCCGCTGGAGGCATCGGGCGGAGTCACGCTCGAGACGATCCGTTTCCTCGCCGAGACCGGCGTCGACTTCATCTCGCTGGGGCGCATCACGCAATCCGCACCGTCCGTCGACATCGGGCTCGATTATGCGCTGAGTCGTTGAGACGACGGAACGACATTCATCCTGGTGACAGGATGCGAGGAGCAGCAGCGCCTACGAGTCGGCTCCGCGCGTGCTTGCAGCCGATGCATTTGCCGATCGAGGAGTATTTCGATGAAAAAGCTTATCATCCTCGCTCTTTCCACCGCCATCATCGCTTTGCCGAGCGCAGCCAGTGCGCGCGACCGGGATCATGACGGGGATGGGCATCATTGGCGCCACGACGGCGACCGCCACCATCATCGCGACAACTTCCGCTTCCGCAGCTACGGCTACGGCTATTACCCGAGCTATTCCTATGGCTACGCTTACCCGCGCAGCCGGACGGTCATCTCGGTGGGCTACGGCTACCCGTCCTATTACGGCGGGTACGGCTATGGCGGATATGGCGGATATGGCGGATACGGTTACCCGGCCTATGGCTACGGTTACCCCGCCTACGGGTACGGATATCCGGCGTACAACTACGGCTATCCAGCCTATAATTACGGCTACGGCTCGCCCTACGGTTACCGCGGTTACGGCTACAACGGCTACGGCTGCACCAACCCGGCGACAGGTGCTGCGGTCGGCGGTCTCGCCGGCGCGGCGCTTGGCGGCGCTATCGCCGGAACCGATGGGCACCGGCACAATACCGGCGCTGGAATCGCGATCGGTGGCGTACTGGGCGCGGTTGTCGGCGGAGCAGCCGCGTCGGGCAGCTGCTACTAAGCGACTGAATCGAAAAAGGAGCGGGGTTCCGGGTCGTCCGGAACCCCGCTTTTTTTTCGCGCATTGTTGACCGTCCCCTCCTATATGCGCTCGAAGACGAGGCGCGCCTGCGCCGGGGAGACGGATTTTGTTCAAGGGCCTGAAGCCCATTTTGTACGGCGGCCGCGAAGTTTGGCCGCTGATCGAAGGCGGGAAGGGCGTCAGCGCCACCAACCACGCCAGTTCTGGCGCCTGGGCTGCTGCCGGCGGCATCGGAACGGTCAGCGCGGTCAATGCAGACAGCTACGACGCCGAGGGCCGGATCATCCCGCAGGTCTATGAGGCGCTCACCCGCCGCGACCGCCACGAAGAGCTGATCAAATATGCGATCGACGGCGCCGTCGCCCAAGTCCAGCGCGCGTATGACATGGCCAGCGGCAAGGGCGCGATCAACATCAACGTGCTGTGGGAAATGGGCGGCGCGCAGCGAGTCCTCCACGGCGTCCTCGAGCGCACGAAGGGCCTCGTCAGCGGCGTCACCTGCGGCGCTGGGATGCCGTACAAGCTGAGCGAGATCGCAGCCTCCTACGGCGTCAATTACCTGCCAATCATCAGCTCGGCGCGTGCTTTCAGCGCGTTGTGGAAGCGCGCTTATCACAAGGCCGCCGAATGGCTCGCCGCAGTCGTTTATGAGGACCCGTGGCTCGCCGGCGGTCACAACGGCCTCTCAAACGCCGAAGACCCGCGCGCTCCCCAGGATCCCTATCCGCGTGTCGCAGCCCTCCGCCAGACGATGCGCGACAACGGCATCGCCGACAGCGTTCCGATCGTCATGGCCGGTGGCGTGTGGCGGCTCGACGAGTGGGAAAACTGGATCGACAATCCCGAGCTCGGCCAGATCGTGTTCCAGTTCGGAACCCGGCCGCTGCTGACCCAGGAAAGCCCGATCCCGCCCGAGTGGAAAGCGCGCCTGATGACGCTCGAGGAAGGCGACGTGCTGCTGCACCGCTTCTCCCCGACCGGTTTCTATTCGTCGGCCGTCCGCAATCCGTTCCTGCGCAATCTCGAGGCGCGGAGCGAGCGTCAGATCGCCTACACCAAGGAGCCGATCGGAGATCACCATTTCGAGCTCGACGTCGGCATCGGCACCAAGAAGAATTACTGGGTCACGAAGGGCGACCTGATCCACGCGCGCGAATGGTATGCGCGGGGCTTCACCAACGCGATGAAGAGCCCGGACGACACGCTCATCTTCGTCAATCCCGAGGAAGAGAAGCAGATCCGCAAGGACCAGGCCGAATGCATGGGCTGCCTCAGCCAGTGCGCCTTCTCGTCGTGGGCGGACAATGAGAAGAACTCCACGGGCCGCCTGGCCGACCCGCGCAGCTTCTGCATCCAGAAGACTCTCCAGGACATCGCTCACGGCGGGCCGGTCGAGCACAATCTGATGTTCGCGGGCCACTCGGCCTTCCGGTTCAAGACCGATCCGTTCTATTCGAACGGCTTTATCCCGACCGTGAAACAGCTTGTCGACAGGATCCTGACCGGCGCGTGATGATTGCTCGGGGGCTGTTCGCTGCGTTCCTGATTGTCGCTGTCGCCGCGCCTGCCGCCGCGCAGGAAAAGCAGCCGCCTTATTGGGCCTCGATCGCCAGCGGGCAGGCGATGACGCATACCGGCCCGGGCCGGAACTATCCGAACGTCTGGCTCTATCAGCGGCGCGACTTGCCGGTGCGCGTGGTCAAGAAGTACGAGACATGGCGGCTGATCCAGGACCCCGATGGAGCGCAGGGCTGGATGCTCGTCAGCCTGCTCAGCGACCGCCGGACCGCGATCGTGAAGCCCGGCGATCCGCGTCCCGTGCGGACCAGCCCCGATGACAATGCGAAGATCCGTTATCTCGCGCAGCACGGTGTCGTCGGCCGGATCGACAAGTGCAAGGGCGACGGCTGGTGCCGGATCGAGATCGGCAAGAAGGAAGGCTATATCCGCGCCTCGGACCTGTGGGGGGTCGGCGAAAGCGAGGTTGTGAACTAACGCGAAGGAGGGGGCACGAATGAAGGTCATTCTCGCAACGGCTGCCGGACTTTTGATCATGTCGACCGCCGCCCAAGCTGCGCCTGCCCGTCCAGCGGTCGAGCATTTCGGAAAGCCCGCCCTCAATGGCCGGGCGCTACCATTCTCGGAAGCGGTCCGCGTCGGGGACACCCTGTACCTCTCCGGACAAATCGGCTTCGGGCCCGACGGCAAGTTGCCGGACGGCATTGAGGCTCAGACGAAGCGGGCGATGGAGAATATCGGCGCGGTGCTGAAACGCGCCGGCCTGGGTTACGGCGACGTGTTCCACTGCACGGCGTTTCTCGCCGACATGAAGGACTGGCCAACGTTCAACAAAGCCTATGTGCCCTATTTTCCCGCCGGGAAGATGCCGGCCCGAAGCGCGTTTGGCGCAAACGGCCTGGCACTCGGCGCACTGGTCGAGGTCGAGTGCCAGGCTTACGCCGGCAAGAAGTAGGTTTCGTCGGGCCTTATTTCGGCATCGACAGCTTGGTGTAGGCGACCCGGGTCACTTTCAACTTGCGTCCCTTGTCGTTCGTCGTGACGAACGAATGGCCGACCTTCACCGGACCGGTCGTCCAGCACATTTCGCCGTCCTTGGTCATTGCGCTGGTGAAGCAGGCCTTGTCGTCCTTCATCACGGCCGTGCCGTGGTCCATGTGCTTACCTTTGATCGTCTGCGTGATGTAGTTGCCGTCGGCGTCGATCGACTCCTTCAGCTTCCCATCCTTCTTGTTGTCGACGAAGGTCCAAGTGGTCTCGTCGAGCTGGAATGCGGCAGGCTTCGCGGCCGGCTTGGCCTTGGCGATGGCCTGGCCCGAACAAGCACAGAACGCGAGAGCTGCGGTGACGCAGATGATCGAACGCATTGGTTTTCTCCCCTCTTTCGAGGGAAGCAGCCATTACCACCCGTCAGTTCGAACGGCGAATTAAAGATTAGACAAGTTCGACCGCGATGGCCGTGGCTTCGCCGCCGCCGATGCACAGGCTCGCCACGCCGCGCTTGAGGCCCCGCTCCTGGAGCGCTGCGATGAGCGTCGTGGTGATGCGCGCGCCGCTTGCGCCGATCGGATGGCCGAGCGCGGTCGCGCCACCGTTCACGTTGATCTTTTCGTGGGGGATTCCGAGGTCGCGCATCGCGATCATCGCGACGCAGGCGAACGCCTCGTTGACCTCCCACAGATCGACGTCGTCGACGCTCCAACCGGCCTTATCGAGGACCTTGTGAAGCGCGGGGACTGGGGCTGAGGTGAATTTCGCAGGCTCCTGAGCGGCGGCCGCGTGCGCGACAACGCGCGCGACCGGTTTCTTCCCGAGCTTCTCGGCGACGCTCTGGCGGGTAAGCACCAGCGCGGCCGCGCCGTCGCTGATCGACGATGAAGTCGCGGCCGTGATCCGGCCGTCCTTGGCAAACGCCGCCTTCAGCTGCGGGATTTTTTCCGGATTGCCCTTGCCCGGTTGCTCGTCGACGTCGACCGTGACTTCGCCCTTCCGGGTGACGACGGTGACCGGCGTGATTTCCTTGTTGAACTTGCCGTGCGTGATCGCTTCGTTGGCGCGACGAAGGCTTTCGATAGCGTAAGCGTCCATGTCCTCGCGCGTGAACTGATATTCCTGCGCGGCTTCCTCGGCGAACGTGCCCATCGCCCGGCCCGGCTCGTAGGCGTCCTCGAGCCCGTCGAGCATCATATGGTCGTAGACCGTGTCATGGCCGATTCGCGCGCCCGAGCGATATTTCTTCGACAGATACGGAGCGTTGGTCATGCTCTCCATGCCGCCGGCGACGATCACGTCGGCCGAGCCGGAATTGAGCATGTCGTGAGCGAAGATCGTCGCCTGCATTCCCGACCCGCAGACCTTGTTGATGGTCACGGCCTCGGCCGACTTCGGGAGA
>DASTAU010000119.1:0-3392 GCA_035712425.1 Sphingomicrobium sp. | reverse complement strand
TTTAGCAGGAGATTCGCCCGCCATGACCACCAAGACGGTCACCGACCAGAGCTTTGCGACCGATGTTCTCGGCGCCGACGGCCCCGTCCTCGTCGACTTCTGGGCGGAATGGTGCGGCCCCTGCCGCATGATCGCCCCGGCCCTCGAGGAGATCGCCAACGATCTCGGCGACAAGGTGACGATCGCCAAGCTCAACATCGATGAGAACCCGGACGTGCCCGGCCGCTATGGCGTTCGCGGCATCCCCACCATGCTGCTGTTCAACGGCGGCCAGCCGATCGCGCAGAAGGTCGGAGCGGCGCCGCGCAGCCAGATTCAGCAGTGGCTCGAGAGCAATCTCGGCGGCGCTTCGACCGCCGCCCAGGCCTAGTGACTATCCCGGGGGCTCAGTTCCTTCGAGCCCCCGGGTATCCGGCCTGAACTTGTCGTGCCTCGGCAAATCGTCGCCGGGATTGAACCAGCCGATTTTGCTTCCCCAGAAAATGTGAAAGTCGGGCGCGATGGCTTCCGGGTCGTCGAGCGTCGCAACGCTGAAATCGACCATCTCCGGCTGATGATCGACCTTCATCAGGAACGCCGTTCCGCATTCGCCACAGAATTCTCGGTGGCCGAAGCTCGATGATGAGATCGATCTCACCTTATCCGCGCCCTTGGTCCACACCAGGTCGCCGTCGGCCACGCTCGCGAACACCATCGCGGGCGCGCCACTGTTCAGCTGGCAGGTACGGCAATGGCACCAGCCGCAGTCGAACGGATCGCTCTTCAGCTCGTAGCGGACGCTTCCGCACATGCATCCGCCGGTTAATCCTGCCATTTGTTCACGGTCCCTTTAATTGACTACGGCTGGGGCGGTTCTTACATCGCCCGCGACGGTTTCCCGAGAGCGTTGACGAGAGACTTTCCCGTCTTCCAGGCGCCCGGGCTTTTAAGGGAATTCATGTGTTCGCCGCAGTGGCAAAAAGCATCTTCGGATCGGCCAACGATCGCTATGTCCGTGGACTTGGCAAATATGTCGACGCGGTCAACGCGTTCGAGGCCAATATCCAGGCGCTTACCGACGAGGAGCTCAAGGGGCAGACCGAAAAGTTTCGCCAGCGGCTCGCCAATGGCGAGAAGCTCGACGATCTCCTGCCGGAGGCGTTTGCAACCGTCCGCGAGGCGGCGATCCGGACTCTCGGGCAGCGGCACTATGACGTCCAGTTGATCGGCGGAATCGCCCTCCATCGCGGCGAGATCGCCGAAATGAAGACCGGCGAAGGAAAGACTCTGGTTGCAACGCTCGCCGTCTATCTCAACGCGCTCGAGGGCAAGGGCGTCCACGTCGTCACCGTCAACGACTATCTGGCGACACGCGACGCCGGCTGGATGGGCCAGATCTACAGCTTCCTCGGGATGACTGTTGGAGTCATCGTTCCGAATCTCTCCGATGAGGAGCGCCGCGCGGCCTACAATTCCGACATCACCTACGCGACGAACAACGAGCTCGGGTTCGATTACCTTCGCGACAATATGAAATTCTCGCGCGAGCAGATGGTCCAGCGGCCGTTCAATTTCGCGATCGTCGACGAGGTGGATTCAATCCTGATCGACGAGGCCCGGACTCCGCTGATCATCTCGGGCCCGACCGACGACAAGTCGGACCTGTACATCGCGGTCGATCGCATCGTGAAGACCTTCCTTCCCGAAGACTACGACAAGGACGAGAAGCAGAAGAGCGTTGTCCTGACCGAGGATGGCACCGAGAAGGCCGAGCGGATGCTCGAGGAAGCGGGCCTGATCGAAGGCCGCAACCTCTACGACATCGCCAACACCCAGGTCGTCCACCATTTGAACCAGTCGTTGAAAGCCAACGTCATGTTCAAGAAGGACATCGACTACATCGTCAAAGACCAGAAGGTCGTCATCATCGACGAGTTCACCGGCCGGATGATGGATGGGCGCCGCTGGTCCGACGGGCTTCACCAGGCCGTCGAAGCCAAGGAAGCCGTGACGATCGAGCCCGAGAACCAGACGCTCGCCTCGATCACTTTCCAGAACTATTTCCGGATGTATCCGAAGCTCTCGGGCATGACCGGCACGGCGATGACCGAAGCGCCGGAATTCTTCGACATCTACAAGATGAACGTCGTCGCGATCCCGACCAACGTTCCGGTGCAGCGTCAGGACGAGGATGACGTCTTCTACAAGACGCTACCCGAGAAGTTCGCCGCGATTGCCGCCGAGCTCAAGGAGAAGCAACAGCTTGGGCAGCCGGTGCTGGTCGGAACGGTTTCGATCGAAAAATCCGAAATGTTGTCTGAATACCTTCAGAAGGAAGGTGTGAAGCATTCCGTCCTCAACGCGCGCTTCCACGAGCAGGAAGCGCATATCGTGGCGCAGGCGGGCCGGATCGGAGCGGTCACCATCGCCACCAACATGGCCGGCCGAGGCACCGACATTCAGCTCGGTGGCAACCTCGACTTCCGGATGCAGGACGAGTTCCCGAATCTTGTGCCTGGCACTCCGGAATATGACGCTCAAGCGGAGAAGATTCGCGCGGAGATCGCGGCAGAGAAGCAGCACGTCCTGCAGATCGGCGGTCTCTACGTGCTTGGCACCGAGCGGCATGAGAGTCGGCGCATCGACAATCAGCTTCGCGGGCGGTCAGGCCGCCAGGGCGATCCGGGCCTCTCCAAATTCTACCTGAGCCTCGACGACGACCTTCTTCGCATCTTCGGTCCGCAGACGATGTTCGCGCGACTGATGAACAAAAATCTCGAGGACGGCGAGGCGATCGTCTCTCCGTGGATTTCGAAGGCGATCGAGACGGCGCAGAAAAAGGTCGAGGCGCGCAACTACGATATCCGCAAACAGGTCGTCGAGTTCGACGACGTGATGAACGACCAGCGCAAGGTGGTCTACGAGCAGCGCGCCGACATCATGGACGCCGAGAACGTTAGCGACGTGATTACGGACATGCGGATTGAAACGGCGAGCGCGATTGTCGCGGTCAATTGTCCGGAGGGCACTTATCCCGAGCAGTGGAACGTCGAGGGTTTGAAAGAGAGCATCCAGGCGGTGTTCGGTCTCGAGCCGCCCATCGACGCCTGGCTTCAGGAAGAGGAAGTCTCGCCCGGGATCATTACCGAGCGGCTTCAGCAACTCGCCGACGACAATATGGCTGCCAAGCTTGAGACGGTAGAATCCGGACAGTGGAGCGATATCGAGAAGCAGATCCTGATCCAGACGCTCGATCATCATTGGAAAGAGCATCTCGCGACTCTCGACGCACTGCGCCAGGTCATCCACCTGCGCAGCTACGCGCAGAAAAAGCCGATCGATGAATATAAGCAGGAGGCTTTCCTGCTGTTTGAGCGGCTCCTCGTCTCGATCCGGGAGGAAGTAACCCGTAT
>DASTAU010000118.1:0-2165 GCA_035712425.1 Sphingomicrobium sp. | reverse complement strand
CCGCCGACGGGAAGACCATGCGCCAACTGGCTGAGACGAATTGGAAATCCTTCCAGGCGCTCGGCAAGATAGTGAGCCGTGGTCTGCCCTTCCAGGGTCGCGTTCATGGCGAGCACGACCTCGTCGATGCCGCCTTCCGAGACCCTGCGAACAAGGCGATCGACGGTCAAATCCTCCGGTCCGACGCCTTCCAGCGCGGAAAGGCGCCCTCCGAGAACATGATAGCGCCCGGGAAAGAGCCGCGAGCGGTCGAGGGCCCACAGGTCCGCGACTTCTTCGACGACGCACAGCATCTTCTCGTCACGGCGGGCATCGCGGCAAATCGTGCAGGGGTCGGACGTATCGACATTCCCGCAGACCGAGCAGGTCGACAGCTTCTCCGACACGTTCTGAAGAGCAGCAAGGAGCGGCTGGAGCGCCGTCTCGCGCTTCTTCATCAGGTGAAGCACCGCGCGCCGCGCCGACCGGGGGCCGAGCCCCGGCAGCCGCGCGAGCGCTTGCGACAGCGTTTCTATCTCCTGACTGGCCATTCCAAGAGCCGAGGTAGGCAATTCCGCCGCCTTTCGCCATACGCGTCGGATGCGGATCGTCTTCATGGGATCGCCGGACTTCGCGGTGCCGAGCCTCAACGCGCTGGTCGAGGCGGGCCATGAGGTCGTGGCGGTCTATGCGCAGCCGCCGCGCCCGGCGGGCCGAGGGAAGGCCGAGCGCAAGACCGCGGTGCATGAGCGAGCCGAGCAACTCGGAATCGAGGTCCGGACGCCGCGAACCCTACGCGACCCCGACGAGCAGGCGCGATTTCGCGCCCTGGATGCCGATTTCGGAGTGGTCGCGGCTTATGGCCTGATCCTGCCCAAACCCATTCTCGAAGCGCCAAAGGGCGGCTGCATCAACGTCCATGCCTCGCTCCTCCCCCGCTGGCGTGGCGCTGCCCCGATCCAGCGTGCGATCCTCGCGGGCGACGAGACCAGCGGCGTCACCATCATGAAGATGGACGAAGGGCTGGACACGGGACCGATGCTGCTAAAGCGCGAACTCGATATTCGCGGCAAGAATGCCGGCCAAGTTACGGATGAACTGGCCAAACTGGGCGCAGGCGCGCTTGTGGAATGGCTTGATCATCCGACGACGGCGGCGGCGCAACCCGACGAGGGGGCAACCTACGCGTCCAAGATCGACAAGGCCGAGGCGCGGATCGACTGGTCCCGTTCCGCGAGGGAAGTCGAGCGGCAGGTTCGCGCGTTCAATCCCGTGCCAGGGGCCTGGTTCGAGGTGAATGACGAGCGCGTGAAGCTTCTCGAAGCGGTCGTCGGCGATGACGCATCAGGGCGACCGGGCGAAGTCCTCGACGATTGCCCGAGCATCGCCTGTGCCTCGGGGTACATCCGGCCTCTTCGGGTCCAGCGCGGCGGCCGCGGCGCAATGACGACAGGTGAGCTGCTGCGTGGCTTCCCGATTCCAAGGGGCACGATCCTTAAGTGACCCGGTGGCGCCAATGACTCGCTGGAAACTGACGATCGAATATGACGGCGGGCCGTTCATGGGGTGGCAGCGGCAGGAGCATGGGCCATCGGTCCAGCAGACGCTCGAGGAAGCGCTTCTGCGAATGAGTGGTGAGGAGGCGGCGTTCTTCGCGGCGGGGCGTACCGACGCCGGCGTTCACGCGCTGGCGATGTCGGCGCATGTTGACGTCATGAAGTCACTCACGCCCCACCGCTTGCGCGAGGGATTGAATGCCCTGGTCCGGCCGCACCCGATCTCGGTGCTGGAGGTCGAGCAGGTCGCCGACGACTGGCACGCGCGCTTCTCGTGCATCGGCAGGCGCTATCTTTATCGGATCCTCAACCGCCGGGCGCCCCCGGCGCTGGACGCGGGTCGGGTCTGGCACATCGCCGTTCCGCTCGATGTGGAACCGATGAGAGAAGGCGCTGCGCACCTGGTGGGCCGCCACGATTTCACCACCTTCCGGTCGGCCCAGTGCCAGTCGGACAGCCCGGTGAAGACGCTCGACGCATTGGAGGTCAGTCGCGTCGGCGAGGAGATCCACGTGACCGCCACAGCGCGCAGCTTCCTTCATCACCAGGTCCGCTCGATGGTCGGATGCCTGGCAATGGTTGGTCGCGGGCAATGGAAACCGGACGACATGAGGCGGGCGCTCGAGGCGC
>DASTAU010000117.1:0-15775 GCA_035712425.1 Sphingomicrobium sp. | reverse complement strand
GCAAACCGGCCCGAAGCGTCGAGATGGTCGAGCATCGACGCGAGCGTGGAGGGCGCATCGAGCCTTGTCGTCGAACGCAGCCGCTCAATCACCCTGGTGATGCTGATCGTCGCATCGTCGACCTCGGGCGCGTCGTCGAGCCGTTTCGGCCAAAGCAGTGCCACGGTCTCGGCCATGTCGCCCACATAATCGCGGCTCATGTACAGCAGCACCGGATCGACCCGCTCCTCGGCGATCGCCCGAACCGCCGCGCCCTTCACGGCCGGGATATCGAGCGTGCCGGTTAGCGCGGCGAGGCCGTAGCCGCGGTCCGGGTCAGGCGTTTCCTTGAGATAATCGCCGATGAGCTTGAGCTTGGTGTTGCGCGAGCGCGTGTAGACGAGATCGTCGAGCAACTGCGAAAAGGCGCGCATCGCGCCTCTAATGCATGAACGGGGCTACGGTGTCAGTGGAGGCGAACGGCAAGCGCGGCGAGGATGGTGCTGCAATCGCTTTCAGAGCGGCTGTCGATGGCCGTTTCGACATGCTCGAGACAGGACTGGACAGCGATCCGGTGACCCGGAAGAAGGGCCAGCTGCGCCGAGCAGCGCGCCAGGCCTTCCAGCGTCGCGAGGCCATTGGCGACGGCGAGCTGCCTGATCGCATCCATCTTTGCATAGAGGTCCATCGGCGAAAGCCGGGGACCCCCGTCGCGGATTTCGGCAATGCGCAAGCCGACCTGCGTCCTCACGTTGGCGAGCGGATCGGTGGCCATGAAACCCTCCTGTCAAACGGAAGGTGTCTCACATTGGTTAAACAGCCGTTACGATCCTGTTTCGCGCTTATGGCTGTGCTAGGAGGAGGCGGGGGTGCGGGATGGTTCTTCGCCGGTTTCGCGGTCACGTTGCCGAACATAATTGGTTCGCCGTAGCGGTCGATTTCCTGATCGTGGTGATCGGCGTGTTCGTCGGAATCCAGGCGAGCAACTGGAATCAGGCGCGCATCGAACGGCGCCAGGGGCGCGAGTATCGCGCAATGCTCATCGACGACCTTCAGTCGAACCAGAAAAATCTCGCGATGCGGAAGCGCTATTATACCTGGGTCCGTTCCGAAGCATTGAAGACTCTTGCGGCGCTCGACCGCCCCGAATCTGCGCTCGACGCGCGATTCCTGGTCGACGCCTATCAAGGGACGCAGATTCTCCCCTGGTCGCTCAAGCGGAATACCTACGACCAGATTATCGCGGCCGGGCGAATGGACGAGCTCGGGGACGCGCGGCTTCGTGACAAGATCAGCAATTATTACGTCGGCGCCGAGGTCACCGGCATCAATCTCGCGTCGGTGATGCCCTATCGGGATATTCTTCGCCGGGCGATGCCTTATGCGGCGCAAAATGAGATCAGGACTGTTTGCGGCGAAAAGATCGGCGAGGATTCGCGCGGCGAAGCGATTATGGTGCTTCCGGAGAATTGTTCGGTTCGGCTGGACCCGGCGGCCTTGCGTCGTGCGATCCACCAGGTCCGGGACACTCCGGGCCTATCGCTCGATCTCAACCGCCAGCTCGTGGACCTCGACCAGAAGCTGGTGTCCGTCGACGTGATCATGCGCCGTGCCGCCGATCTGGAACGAACCCTCAGGCGTTCTAACTAACGCGCAAGATCGGCCTTCAGCTTGACAATCTGGCGCCCACGAAGCAGAGGGTCGCCGAACGGGCGGCGCTAGGCCGCTTTTTGTTTTTCAAGCATTTGGGACTCTTCCGATGGCCAAGCCGGCAACCGTCAAGATCAAGCTCGTCAGCAGCGCGGACACGGGCTTCTTCTACGTCACGAAGAAGAACCCCCGGAACCAGACGGAGAAGCTCAGCTTCCGCAAATACGACCCGGTCGCGCGCAAGCACGTCGAGTTCAAGGAAGCCAAGATCAAGTAAGCCTGCGGGCGGCTCAGCCGTCCTGGCTCTCCTCGCCCCCGAGTCCTTCGGGCGATTCGTTGGTCATCGCGACCAGCTCATCCACTTTCTCGGGATTTCCATTCAACAGCTCGTCCACGGTCTGGACGAAGCGCACCACCGAAATCGGCTTCGACACATAGGCCTGCGCGCCCGCGGCGCGGATTCGTTCCTCATCGCCCTGGGCCGAGTAAGCCGTCACCGCCATGATCGGCACTTCGGCGATCTGCTCGTCACTGCGGATCATCCGGATCAGCTCCAGCCCGCTGACGTGCGGAAGCTGAATGTCCGTGATCACCAGGTCGGGCGAAAAGCTCTTGGCCGTGTCGAGCGCGTTGCGGCTGTCGCTCACTGCCTCAGGCTCATGCCCATGGGCGGCAAGCAGATCGCAGAACAGCTTGATGTTCAGCGCATTGTCCTCGACGATCAGGATCTTCGCCAATTCGCGTACCTTTCCGCTTACAGCTGAATGTAAGGCCTTGCTGCACGATACGCCAACGGACCCCCAACGGGACCCAGCTGCTATTGCACTCGCCGCGCTTGCGGCAACGCTTGGTGACGCTCGACGCGCCCAACGGTTCATCGACCTGACCGGAATCGGGACAGAGGAGCTTCGCGCGCGGCTCGGCGAGCCGCAATTGCTTTCGGCGCTGATCCGGTTCCTCGAAGCCCACGAGCCCGATCTCATCGCCGTGTCGGAGGAGCTTGGCGTGAAGCCCGAGGTTCTCGTACAGGCTCGGCGTGAACTCGAAGAAAGAGGCCGATGAAAACGATCCTGATCACCGGTGCGACCGCCGGATTCGGTGAAGCCGCGGCGCGCAAGTTCGTTGCGGGCGGCTGGCGGGCGATCGGCACCGGGCGCCGCGGAGAAAGGCTCAAAGCCCTGCAGGAAGAACTGGGCGATGCCTTCCTTCCCCTCGAGATCGACATGCGCGATTTCTCGGCGGTCGAGAGCTTGGCCAAGCTGTCCCCGCCGTGGAACGGGATCGACCTCCTGCTCAACAACGCCGGCCTCGCTCCGCCAACCGATCCACTGTCCAAAACCGACTGGGACCGGATCGAAACCGTCATCGACACCAACATCACGGGCCTTGTCGCGCTGACCCGCGCGCTCCTGCCGAACCTGGTCGAGCGGAAGGGCCAGATCATCAACCTGTCTTCGGTCGCCGCCACCTACCCCTACAAAGGCGGCGCCGTTTATGCGGGGACAAAGGCGTTCGTTCGCCAGTTCTCGCTGGATCTCCGGAGCGACCTCGCCGGCACGGGCGTCCGGGTAACTTCGGTCGAGCCCGGGATGGCGGAGACCGAGTTCACGATCGTCCGGACCGGCGGAGACAAGGAAGCATCGGACAAGCTTTATGCGGGCATGAATCCAATGACGTCGGAGGACATAGCCAACCTCTTCTGGTGGCTCGCCAACCTCCCGGCGCACCTCAACATCAACACGGTCGAGCTGATGCCGGTGAGCCAGAGCTTTGCCGGGTTCACGGTTGCGCGCGAGGGTTGATTCGCTCGCGGCTGAGTGCTTGGGGCGGCGCATGAGCATCGATAACCGCCTCGCCGAACTCGGCATCACCCTCCCGCAACCCGCCGCCCCGGTCGCTTCCTACGTCCCGGCAGTCGAAGCCCGAGGCCTCCTTCACATTTCGGGCCAGATCAGCGTGTCCGAAGACGGCAATCTGATCCTCGGCCGACTCGGCGAGGACATGAACCTCGACCGCGGAATCGAGGCCGCGCGGCGCTGTGGAATCATGTTGCTCGCGCAGATGAACGCGGCGCTCGGCTCGCTCGACCGCGTTGAGCGAGTCGTGAAGCTCGGCGCCTTCGTGAACAGCGCGGCCACCTTCACGGACCAGCCCAAGGTCGCCAACGGCGCTTCCGAGCTCATGCAGGACGTGTTCGGCGAAGCGGGGCGTCATGCCCGCAGCGCGGTCGGAGTTCCGGTTCTTCCGCTTGGCGTCGCGGTCGAAATCGACGCAATCGTAGCGGTGAAGCCCTAGTTCATCTCGGCTCGCCTACCCACCTCCCAGGGTATGGCCGACCGCGAATCCGAAATCATCGCCAAGGTCGCTTCGGGCGTAAGCGGTCTGAATGCACGCGCCTGGGACCGCCTCGCGGGCGGTGACCCGTTCCTTTGCCACGCGTTCCTGTCCTCGCTCGAAGACTCAGGAAGCGTCGGCCCCGGAACCGGCTGGACCCCTGCACCAATCCTTGTCGAGGACGATGCCTCGCACCTGATCGCGGCGGCGCCGGCTTATCTGAAGACGCACAGCCAGGGCGAATATGTGTTCGATCACGGCTGGGCGGAGGCGTGGGAGCGCGCTGGCGGCAAATATTATCCCAAGCTGCAGGTCTCGGTGCCTTTCACACCGGTGCCCGGACCGCGCCTGCTCGGCACTCGCTCCCAGCAGCTTCTTGCCGCGATCGAAGTGGTGACGGTGCAGAACGGCATGTCGTCAGCGCATATCACGTTCGTCGACGACGGCGGCGCGTCCGATTGCGATCGGCGCGGCTGGCTGATCCGCCACGGCGTCCAATATCATTGGTTCAATCGCGGTTACGCGAGCTTCGACGATTTTCTTGCCTCCCTCACCAGTCGCAAGCGGAAGGCGCTTCGAAAAGAGCGCGCCGCCGCCCGGCAAGGACTGGACTTCAGCGCTCTTCGCGGCTCCGAGATTACGCCCGCCGACTGGGACGCGGTGTGGGCTTTCTACCAGGACACGGGCTCGCGGAAGTGGGGCCGCCCCTATCTTACGCGCGAATTCTTCGATCTCGTCGGCGAACGGATGGGCGACCGGGTCCTGCTATTACTGGCCTATCGCGACGGCCTTCCGATCGCGGGAGCGCTCAACTTCATTGGTCCCGACACGTTGTACGGCCGCTATTGGGGAGCGATCGACGAGGTCCCGTTCCTCCACTTCGAGCTCTGCTATTACCAGGCGATCGAATGGGCGATCGAGCACGGGCTCGGCTCGGTGCAGGCGGGCGCGCAAGGCGAGCACAAGGTTGCGCGCGGTTACGAGCCCGTGATCACCCGGAGCGCACACTTCATTCCGAATCCAAGTTTCAGGAATGCGGTCGCCGAATTTCTCGAAGCGGAACGGGCAGGGGTCGCCGCCGAAGCCGAATGGCTCCAGCGCGATTTGCCCTATCGTTCGTCCTCGTCCGAATAGACGCGCACCGTACGGCCGCTGGTGTCGGCCATCCCGCGATACATCGCGGGAGTCGTGAATCCCCATGCCGCTTCGCCATCCGGAGCAACGGCAATCAGGCCACCTTTACCCCCCAAAATCGCGACATCGGCGAGAACCGCGTCGAGAGCATCCTGCAGCGATTGCCCGCCGATCCGGATCCGCTCGGCAAGCTGGTGAGCGGCGACGGCGCGGATGAAATATTCCCCCGACCCGGTCGCCGACACTGCGGCTGATCGATCGTCGGCATAAGTCCCCGCGCCGATCAGCGGCGAATCGCCGACCCGCCCCCAGCGCTTGGCAGTCAGCCCACCCGTCGAGGTCGCAACGGCGACATGCCCGTCGACATCGACCGCGACCGCTCCGACCGTTCCGTACTTAATCTCGTCGTCGAAGCCATCCTCGCCAAGCAGTTCCTCCAGCTGACGGCGGCGCTCGGGTACCTCAAACCAGCTGTTTTCGACTTGTTCGAAATCGTGGTCGCGGGCGAAATCGTCGGCGCCGTGGCCGGAAAGGAAGACGTACGGCCCGTCTTCGAGCAGCCGTCGGGCGAGGCTGATCGGGGCCCGCGTCGTACGCAGGCCCGAAACCGCGCCGGCGCGCCGGTTGCTTCCGTCCATGATCGCGGCGTCTAGCTCGATGCATCCGCTCGCGGTCAGGACGCTTCCGCGCCCGGCGTTGAAGCACTCGTCTTCCTCGAGGACCCGGACCGCCGCCTCGACGGCATCGAGCGCTCGTTCGCGCTTCTCGAGGATTTCCGATCCTGCCGCGAGCGCGGCTTCGAGCCCCGCCCGCGCGCACCTTTCCTGTTCCGGATCGAGTCGCCCGGGCCGCATCGACCCGGCGCCGCCATGAACCACCAAACGCCACCGCGCTTCAGTCATGAGCCGCGCCATAGCGAGCAGCCTTGCAACGCGCCAGTTGACATGCCTGCAGCCGATATATTATTATGATATCATATTTAGGGAGGCAAAAGTGGCAAAGGAAAAGGTCATTGCACTGACGGCGACCAGCGAGCGGTCCGCCTCGACGATGAGCGGCTATGCAATGCTCGTCCTGCTCTTGGTCGCGATCGCAGCCGACGCATACGGCATCGCGACCGTGAACCGCGCGCCCCACGTTACGAGCGTCGCGATCATCATCGCCGCGACTATCGTTTTCATCCTGGTGATGCCGGGCTTCTACATGCTTCAACCCAACCAGGCGGCGGCGATCACGTTGTTCGGCGATTACCAGGGGACGGACCGCAGTACCGGCCTTCGTTGGACCTGGCCGTGGATGGGCAAGAAAAAGCTCTCGGTCCGCGCCAACAACTTTATCTCCGACAAGATCAAGGTGAACGACCTTCGCGGCAATCCAATCGACATCGCGGCGCAGATCATGTGGCGCGTCGTCGATACGGCGCAGGCGCTGTTCGACGTCGACGATTACAAACAGTTCGTCCGGGTCCAGGTCGAAGCCGCGATCCGCACGATCGGCGCGCGCTATCCCTATGACGATTTCTCGCACCAGGAAGTGACGCTTCGCGGCAATCACGACCAGGTCGGTGCCGAGCTCAAGCAGGAGCTTCAGGCCCGGCTCATCGTCGCCGGGATCACCATTGACGAATGCGGCTTCACCTATCTCGCATATGCGACGGAGATCGCAGGAGCGATGCTTCGCCGCCAGCAGGCGCAGGCCGTGGTCGCCGCCCGGCAGACGCTGGTCGAGGGCGCGGTCGGAATGGTGGAAATGGCGCTCGACGCGCTGAGCGAGAAGAATGTCGTGGAGCTCGACGACGAGCGTAGGGCCGCGATGGTTTCGAACCTGATGGTCGTGCTTTGCGGGGAACGCGACACGCAGCCCGTCGTCAACACCGGCACGCTCTATCAATAGGCGGGCGGAATGGCCGACGCCGAGCGCAAGGCATATCCACTGCGCGTCGATCCGGCGCTGTGGTCGGCGGTCGAGCGCTCGGCCGCGGCCGAGCTGCGGAGCGTGAACGCCCAGGTCGAGTGTCTGCTTCGAGAAGCGCTGAACGCGCGGGGCGTGAAGTTGAAGGCGCCAGCTCCGCGCAAGCGCGGACGTCCGCCGAAGGAGAAGTGATGAGCGACGGTGGCGACTGGTTTGCGCCCAAGCGGTACGGGATCGGCGCCATTCCCGTCAGCTGGCGGGGATGGGCGATCACGATCGGCTTTGTCGCCGCTCTCGTCGCCCTGAGCTTCGCCTTTCGAGGGCGGCTGTTTCAAGTGATTGCCGGCGCAATACCGTTGACGCTCACGTTCGTGGTGATTGCAGCCCGCACTACTCGCGGCGGGCTGCGCTGGAGATGGGGAGACGAAGAATGATGTTGGGAATGATGATGATTGCTGCTGCTGCCGTGGCCGCCTCGCCGATAACGGCTCCTGGCCCGAAGGCACCGCTTGCAGGGACCTATGTCGACGCGGGCAAAAACGCGCCGGTCGTGCTGATCATTCCCGGATCGGGTCCGACCGATCGCGACGGCAACAATCCGATGGGGATGACCGCCGCGCCCTACCGACTGCTTGCGGAAGCGCTGGCGACGAAAGGCGTGTCGACCGTCAGGATAGACAAGCGCGGGATGTTCGGGAGCAAGGCTTCTGTCGATGACCCCAACAAGGTGACAATCGGCGACTATGCGGCGGACGTTCACAGCTGGGCCGCTGCAATCCAGAAGCAGACTGGCGCGAAATGCGTCTGGGTGCTCGGCCACAGCGAAGGGGCGCTGGTCGCGCTTGCTGCCGCGCAAAAGCCGGAGGGAATATGCGGAGTGGTCCTCGTCTCCGGCGCCGGCCGCAGGCTCAGCGACGTGATCCGCGAGCAGCTGCGCTCAAACCCGGCCAATGCCCCCGTTCTGGACTCCGCGATGGCGGCGCTCGACGAACTCGACAGCGGAAAGCATGTCGATGTGAGCAACATGAATCCCGCCCTGCTTCCGCTCTTCCGGCCGCAGGTGCAGGATTATCTGATCGATATGTTCCGCCAGGATCCGGCCAAGCTTGCCGCGTCGGTCAAGGTGCCGGTGATGATCGTTCAGGGCGAGCGGGACGTTCAGGTCTCGATCGCCGATGCGAAAGCGCTTGCGGCCGCCAACCCGAAGGCGAAGCTGGTCCTCGTTCCGGCGATGAACCATGTGCTCAAGGACGTGGCCACCGACGACCGTGCGGCAAATATCGCGACCTACAGCAATCCCTCGCTGCCGATAGATTCTTCAGTCGTCGATGCGATCGCAGGCTTCGTGAAGCCCTAGCCCACCGAAAGGTCGCGCTGCTGGTTGACCAGCCGCCACTCGTCGAGGTCGGACAGCATGTAGCGCGCGGCCTGCTCGGTAAGGTCGGCAGCGCGCGACAGGGTCGTGTCCTTCCGAAGCTCGCGGTCGATCTGTTTCAGCGTGTCAGCGGTCGCGAGCGAGCGAAGCGCGTCGCCCCCGAAGTCGCCCTGGAAACGGATCCCGAACACCGCCGTGGCAAGCGCCGGAAAACCGGCGGAGATCAAGGTGAACCAATTGCTGTACTCGGTCACATAATAAGCGTGGGTCGAAAGTCCGACCAAAGTGATGTCCGAGACGATCAGGGTCGCGAAGAACAAGAACGTCCCGAGCCGTTCCAGGCGATGATCGAGCAAGTGGATCACATGCGCGTTGCGCTCGTGATAGCTCACCTGCGGGGCAACCTCGTGGTCTGCGACCGACTGGGCGATGCGCATCGCTGCGGTGCGATCAATCGAACCTGAGGGCACGCCCATCGCCCGCCAGATCCCGCTCGCATAGGTATCGATCCATCGCTGTGCCACGGGGTTCGTCTCCGTGCCTGGAGGATCGGGCGCCGCGATTCCGAGCAACTTCAAACTGCGCATCGGCCGCAGGCGCTCTGCGAGCTGCCGATAGTCGAGCCAGCGGCGGTGCCATTCGCGCTTCGATCCGATATGCGCATTGAGGATGACGGCAAGCGTCACCACCATCTCGGCCATCGCTTCCTGTATCTTGAGGTGCGGGAACATGAAGGCGCCAAGGCCCATGCACACCGCGACGCCGCCCATCACGAAGCTGAAGATGTGGCCGCTGCGATAGGTGAGGGCGAGGTTCGTCGCGAGCCGGTCAGCCCAGCTGTACGCCTCTTCGAGCAGGTCGATCTGGGCGGAGATATCGTTGGCGTCGATGCACTTTTCGCGGAACTCGCGCCATTCCTGCTCGATCCAGATAGCGCTCTGCGTCTCGGTGAAGTCGGACAGGCGGATCCGCCGAACCCCCGCCGCGGCGAGAAGCAGGCGATATTCGAAGCGCGGCCGGAATCGTGGCAGCCGCTCCTTGAAGAATCGCGCGATGAAGCGGTGTTCCTGCTTCCCCGGGGGAGGCAGAAGCACCGCGGTCAACATCCGATCGACATGATCCTCATCGAACGGTCGCTCGGACATCGGATCGGCGCCTGACGTATCGACCACGGGATCGAACGCCGCCCACAGCAATTTCGCCGGCTCGTGCGGTTCCGGCGGGATATGGATAACCGGCCGGCCGCGGGCGATTGCCATCTCGACGACCTCCGCCGTACCGCCTCGGCCGCGCGCAGGCTTGCCGTCCCAGACGGCGATTAGCAGATCGCAGTGCGCTACGGTTGCCCGTCCCGCCATGACATAAGCTTCGACGTCGCCGGGCTCGTCCCCGGGAAGTTCGAGAACCCGGCTCGCCCGCTCGAGGAGCGCGTCGAAACTCTCGCGCCCCGGAACATCGGCCAGGCTTTCGCGATAATCGGACCGTCGAAACGGCAGGATCGCCTGGAGTTCCCATCCGAGCGACAGCGCCGCCTCGGCGGCAATCTGGTCTGATCCATCGGCTATAGCGGATACGAAATGAAGCTCCGGCGCCGCTTTCGAAAATCCGCTTCGCTCGCGCTCGAACAAGGCCAAGCCGGATTTCCCGATCGTCTCGAGCACGGCCGAAATTCGCGCCGGCAGCGCACGTGCGGCTTTGTCACCGAGCGCTTCCGCGCGATGCCCGGTGATCCCGACGCACAGCATGAACGGAAGCGCCGGCGGACCGGCCATAGACTCTTTCGAGCGTCGAGCCGTTGCGGCGCCCTCGAAGTCGCTTCGGGAGATCGTTTCGTTCACGTTTGGTGATAACAAGCGCGTTAACAGCTATCTACCCAGATCGGTATTTTCATAGCGTGCCGAATCGCATCTGGAGAAGCGATATGTCTAGCAAGCAAAGGCGTCCAGCAAGCGGTAGGCCGATCCTTGACAACGGCGGACACTCAGGGCCGTCGAGTTTCTTTTCGTTTCTGTCGGACATCTTCGGTTAATGGGTGGCCGGCGGCTCGTCCGCCGGCGCTCCAATTTAACGCGCTCGCAGCCACCATCTAACACATGGTTAGCTGCTGCCGCCATTCTTGATGATCGGATCGAAAGACCCGACGGTGATGCTCGCATCGTCGCAGCTGAAATTCCACTGGTAGCAGACATCTAGCGTGCCGTTGCTTCCCTGATTGTTGTTATTGTCGGTGAACGCGGCGTTCCTGGGTAAGGGCTGCCCGTTGTGCATCTGGACGCCGCTGATTTGCCCGGAATTGTCGCCGCTCGGTGGAGGGCAGCTTGACCACCCATCCTGAGTATCGAGACTCGCGAACTGCACATTGTGGCCCGTATTGTCTTGCAGCGTGAAGCTGAAGTGCTGGGCAGGTGAGCCTCTCGCTATAGTCGGCCCTGGGTCGCCGCTGGTGCAACTAATTGAGATCGTACTTCCGGATAGCGTTGCTGTTAGTACGATGTCGTGATCGTTCGGACCTCCGGCTTGCTCCATCGTCAAACCAGGTTCTTCCTGTCTCATCGCCCTTCTCCTGTAGAATCTCTCAAACTCGCAAACACCTGAAGCTCATCGCTGACTGACTCGTCGCAGTGCGTTACGAGGCTCATGCCGTGGAATATGGTCAGCTCGATCCGCCGTTTTTGATGATTGGATCATATTCGTAGGTGTCGCTCCCGTCCGTAAAGCGCAGCATGAAATGCAGGTCGCAGGCCGCGTTTCGATTATCGTCGGTCACTGAGAGTTTGCTGCTGCTCGGGTTGCCTCCGAAGGTGATCTGGCCGCCGTTGCCTTTGCCGTTCGGGCACCCGGAGCCTTGGCGCACCCACATTGCATCCTGGGCATTCGCCATGAATTCGAGTCCGAGCCCTGTCGCGTCATGGAATTCGAAATCCATGTCCCAATTGCCCGATTTATTCTTGAACTCGATGGGTGGGTCCTGGGCCTTGCCGCCGTTTGATTTCCAGTCGTGCGTGAACACGACATCGGTCCCAACGAGGTTTGCAAACACTCGGACGGTTGCCGTATTTCCGGTAGCCCCCGAGTGGCGGTGGCGGCGCGTGTTTTCATCCGCTTCCATCATGTTCTTCCTCCTGCACTTTGAATCGCTGCAACGTAGGTTGGATGCCGATATCCGGTGGCCCTCAGCGCCGACGTGATCTGCCTTGCGCCATCGCTGTCGCCGAGGCGCAATTTGATCGCAGCAAGCTGCGCTTGCTCGGTCGGTCGGAGCTCGGCTCCCGCCGGAATGCTGTGCAAAGCGGCCGTCCACCAGCGGCGCGCCTCGTCGTGCTGACCGCTTGCCGCGAGCGCATTTCCGCCGGCGGTCATCATCGTGAAACCGAGAAGGGCCCGATCCGACGCATTGGGGCTGGTCCTCGCCGCGGCGACACCTTGCTGTGCGAGCATCAGGGCTTCGCTCGAATTGCCGCCGGCAATTGCGAGTCTCGAGCGGAGATTGAGGCAGGAGACACGCTGCAGCGCCTTCCAGCTGGCGACGGATTTGTCGCGCAGAAGCAGGCGATCCACGATGTCGCAGCCGGACCGGGTCGTCGCCGCCGCCGCCGCCGTGTCTTTCATTGAGAGCTGCAGATCGGCGAGGTCGAACTGGGCTAGGGAGATCGCCTGAAGCCACTCGGCGTTGTCCGGCTCCACATGGATCAGGCGGTCAGCGATTCCCGCCGCGGCTTCGGCTTCGCGAAGCCCCCCTCGGCCATCCCCCCGTGACGCCAGCAGGCGACCGAGCGCCCGGTGAGCGGTCATTTCCTCGCGCTGTACATCCATGTCGCGCGGATCGATCTGTTCCAGGGCGCCGAGAAGCGTGAGCTCGCGGTCGCGGTTGGCGAGCGCTCCATCCTGGTCGCCCCCATACTCCCGGGCATCGGCGAGCCATGCGAGATTCTGGGTGACCTGCTTTTGATAATCGATGTTGCCTGGCTCTCCAGACGCCAGCGCTTCAGCGATCGGAAGTGACGATTGGTAGGTCTCGGCCGCTTCCCGGTAGCGATGCTCGTCCATGAGCACGGTCCCGAGGTTTGTATTCGCATAGACCTCTTCGAGGCGGTATTCCTTCTTGTCGGGCGCCAGCGCGACCATCGTCTGGGCGAGCCGCTGGTATTGGCGGAAGCGCGCAGCGGCTTCCGCGATCTGGCCGCGATCCCTCGCGATATAGCCGACCCAAAAGACGTTCTGCGCATGATCGAAAAGCCGCTGCGGGTCGTTGGGATGACGCCGCAACGCTTCGGCGGTGCCGGCAAGCGCCTCCTGGTAGCGATTCAGGGCGCCGTCCAGGTCTCCCCGACTCTGGGCGATCTCGCCGATGAGTGTGAGTGCTCTCGATCGTTGGGCGAGCGAATCATCGGTCAAGCTGCCCTTGTCCTGGTGCTGGTAATAAGCCAGCACTCGGGAACCGACGCCGTCGAGAGCGTCGAGGCGGCCGATCGGCTCCAGCTTGTCCTTGAGGTCGCCGAGCATGAAGCCGATCAGCCCCTCGGCTTCTCGGCGCTGGTCGCGTGCTGCGTCGCGGGCCTGGATCGCGGTTATTGCGAGCGTGCTGGTCACCGCCATTCCGGCGAGCGACGCCGCCGCAAGCATTCCGAGCCGGCGATTGCGCCGCGTCGTTTCCCGCTGAACCAGCTCGTCGAGACCGACGCCGAGCATCCCTGCGACGAGCTTCAGGAAGGCAAGGCGCTTGCCATCGCCTCCCTCGCGGAAATCCGCCGCGAGCGGCTCGGCGCGCTTCGCCGTGCGGTGCCCGCGCCGGTCGTATTTGAAGCGAAGCGCTGGAGGGAAGCATTCCTCTTCCTCACGTCCCGGCATGTCGCTGGCGAAGGGTTCGCCTGAAAGCACGGCGGCAAGCACGCATCCTTCGGGACGGGTCCGCTTGAAGGATTCGATCTCAAGGTTGGTCCAGCGCGACTTCGCCGCCGTCGGCGAGCAAAGAACGACCAGGAACTGCGACGCGGCGAGCGCGCCCTGAATCTCTTCAGCGAGGTCGTCACCCGCCGCGAGGTCCTGCTGGTCACGAAAGACGGGACTCAACCGCTTGGGTACCACACCGTTGGCGGTCAGCTTGCCGGCGAGCGCGCCCGGCACCCGGAACCGCTCGAGCTCGTTATGAAGCCAGTCGGCGGTTTCCTTGTCTTTATGGCTGTAGCTGAGGAAGGCGTAGAAGCGGGTCCGCAGCCGGCGGGCGCGGCGCAAAGGCGGCGTCTCCCCTTCCGGATCGCGGTCAAATCCCGGCAATCGGGCAAGCTTGACCATAGGCCGCCCCCAGCTGGTCCCGTAAAGTCCGTTAACACAAAGAGATAAGAGTCGCGATAAGCCTTTGGATAAGGGGCTTTCGCTTTGCCGCGACCGCCCGAACGCCTATATGGCCGCGCATGTCCATTCGTCCCTGGCGCGATATCGAGCGGCGCAAGTCGCGGCAGATCATGGTCGGCTCCGTGCCCGTCGGCGGAGACGCGCCGATCAGCGTTCAGACCATGACCAACACGCCGACCGAAGACGCAAAAGCGACGATAGACCAGATCCGCCGCTGCGAGGATGCCGGTGTCGACATCATCCGCGTGTCCTGCCCGACCGCGGCGTCGACCGCGGCGCTCAAGGAGATTGTCCGCGCGGCCAGCGTTCCCATCGTGGCCGACATCCATTTCCACTACAAACGCGCGCTTGAGGCCGCTGACGCCGGCGCGGCTTGCCTTCGAATCAACCCCGGCAACATCGGTTCTGAAGAGCGCGTCAAGGAAGTCATCGCGGCGGCGCGTGCCAACGGCTGCGCAATGCGCATTGGGGTGAATGCCGGGAGCCTCGAAAAGGATCTGCTCGAAAAATATGGGGAGCCTTGTCCCGAGGCTCTCGTCGAAAGCGCGCTCGACCATATCCGGATCCTCGAGGACCACGGCTTCCGCGACTACAAGGTTGCGGTCAAAGCCAGCGACGTGTTCCTCGCCGTCGCCGCCTACCAGCAGCTTGCGGATCAGGTGGACTGTCCGCTTCATCTCGGGATCACCGAGGCAGGCGGGCTGATCGGCGGGACAGTCAAGTCGGCACTGGGCATCGGCTCCCTGCTCTGGGCTGGTATTGGAGACACGATCCGGGTTTCCCTTTCCGCGGAGCCCGAAGAAGAAGTCCGCGTCGGCTACGAAATCCTGAAGACGCTCGGAATCCGCAGCCGCGGCGTTCGCGTTGTCTCCTGCCCCAGCTGCGCTCGCCAGGGCTTCGATGTGATCCGCACCGTCGAGGCGCTCGAGGCCCGGCTCCAGCACATCAAGACTCCGATGTCGCTCAGCGTTCTCGGCTGCGTCGTCAACGGGCCAGGCGAAGCGCGCGAGACGGACATTGGAATCACCGGTGGCGGCAATGGTACGCACATGGTCTATCTGTCGGGCGTTACCGACCATCATGTCGCCGACGCCGACATGATCGATCACATCGTCAAACTGGTCGAAGCCAAGGCTGCCGAAATCGAAGCGGCCGAGGCGCGTGAATCGACTCTCGACGCGGCTGAATAGTTTAACCTTTCTTCACCTAATCGGCGCAGCTTCGCGCCGTGATCAAGTTGCTGCTCATCATCGCTGCCGCCGGAGCGCTTGCGAATTCGCTCGCGCCCAAGGCCGAGCCGCCGCTGCTGATCGATTCCCATCCGGCCCCAGCGCCGATCACTCTCGACGAGTCGAACTAACCCGCTACAGCTGACGCGTGCGGCGCGTCACCCATCCGGTCCAGGGTTTTATTGCAGCGCTCGGCGCCGTCGCCGTGCTGTCGACGATGGACGCGGTGATGAAGCACCTGGTGCTGACGATCGGCATCTTCGCGGTCAGCGTATGGCGGGCGGCGGCCAACTTCGTCTTGAGCGCTGCCTTATATCTTCCGCGACGACCTAAGCGGCCCACGCGAAGGACGCTGTGGATCCACGTCGCACGCAGCGTGGTCGTGACGCTCATGGCGGTTCTCTTTTTCTGGGGCATTGGCCGCGTGCCGCTCGCCCAGGGAATCGCGCTCACCTTCATCGCGCCCCTCATCGCGATGCTGCTTTCGCCCTTGTTCCTGAAGGAGCGGCTTGCCGGCCGTTCGATTTTAGGGGCTCTCTCCGCATTCGCCGGGGTGCTCGTCATCGTGGTCGGGCAGGCGCGCGCCGAAGTAGGCGAAGACGTGCTGTTCGGCGTCGCCGCGATCCTCGGCTCGGCACTTTGTTATTCGGTCAACATCCTGATGATGCGGTGGCAGGCGCTCGCGGCCAAGCCGCTCGAGATCAACTTTTTCCAGTCGATGGTCGTGCTCATCTTGTGGATCGCGGCGCTTCCGATCATCGGCCTTCAGGCATGGCCGCACGGGCAGATCGGCTGGATCATCGTCGCGTCG
>DASTAU010000116.1:0-2355 GCA_035712425.1 Sphingomicrobium sp. | reverse complement strand
TCGAAGTCGACCGCGGTCCTGCTGTTCCGCGCCCTCGACGGAAGCCGACGGGCCCTCCGCCTCGCGGTGGTCGACCGGATCGAGGAAGTGCCGGCCACCGCAATCAAGAAGGCAGCCGGCCAGCTTCGAGTGCAGGTTGGCGACGCGATCCTTCCACTCGCCGGAGCATCGGATGCGGAATTCGGGGACGGCAAGGTCCGGCTGTTCCGGCTCAACGACGGTGCGCATGAAATCGGATACGCCTTCGCCGAAGTCATCGATTTCGCCACTGTCGACAATGACATCATCCACGCCGAGTGGGCCGGGGAGATCAGCGGCGTATCGCTCATCAATGGTGAACCCGCCGAACTCGTCGATGCGCATTGGCTGTTCGCCAATCATGTCGGAGTGATGGCGCGAACGGCCGAGCAAATGATCTGCCGGCTGCCGAGCGACGATCCATGGATGCAGAACATGCTGCGGCCGATCGTCGAGGCGGCCGGTTATCAGGTTGTTGGCGACGAGCATGAGGGCGATGCCGACCTCGTCATCGCCGCGCAGGGCGACGAGGTCGCTGGCGACGCCGGAAAGACGATCTGGCTCAGAACCGATCCTGATGCCGCAGGCAAGAAGGACGAGAGCATCTATCGCTACGACCGCGCGGGGCTGTTGATGGCGCTGAAGACTGCGGGCGCGGGGAGGGGCAAATGAACGAGCTTCTGCTGGTCGTGACCATCGGCGGTGAACGCGTTGCGCTGCCAGCCGCAGCGGTTGAGTCCGTCGTCGAGCTGGATACGCTGATCCCGGTGCCGCGCGCTGCTCCGCATGTTGCCGGGCTCTCGGCGCTTCGCAGCCGCGTCCTGACGGTGATCGATTGCATGCGTTCCCTCGAGCTTGGCACGAGCGATTGCTCGGACGGGATCCGCGAAGCTGCCGTCGTCGAGTTTGACGGTCATCATTACGCTCTGATCGTCGACCTGGTCGAAGATGTGGTCGAGGCGATGTCCGACGCCCAGCCGATGCGCGCGGCGATGGGCGAGGGCTGGGAGCGGGTGTCGCTGGGAATGGTGGATACCGAGACCGGGCCGCTGCTGCTGGTCGACGTCGCCGCCCTCATCGCCGGCGCCGCCGAGGCGAAGGCGGCTTAAGCTCTTCGTTACCGTTAGTGTTTAAGAGCCCTTCGATAGGAAGTGGGAAGCCCGACCAATGAAGACCTGTTTGATCGTCGATGATTCCAAGGTGATCCGAAAGGTCGCCCGGCACATCCTCGAGACGCTCGAGTTCGACGTCGATGAGGCAGGCGATGGACAGGAAGCGCTGTCCCGCTGCGAAGCCAAGATGCCCGATGTCGTCCTGCTCGACTGGAACATGCCGGTAATGAGCGGAATGGAGTTCCTGCGTTTGCTGCGGCAGCGCGGCCACGGCGACCAGCCGAAGGTCGTTTTCTGCACGACCGAGAATGACATGGCGCATATTCGCGCAGCGCTCGAAGCGGGCGCCGACGAATATGTGATGAAGCCCTTCGACCGCGAGACGCTTCACATCAAGCTTCAGCTTGTCGGCGTAGCTTAAGGTCCGCGCCGTGGAGCGGGCGCTCGCCAGATCGCGGGACCGCCAAACGGGGTCGCCGACACGCCGCCGGATCCGGCTGATGATCGTCGACGATTCGACGGTCGCGCGCGCCGTCCTGTCGCGGATGATCGAGAGCGATCCCGCGTTCGAAATCACCGCCGTCGCCGGAACCGCCGAGGACGCCGTCGAGGCGCTCGGCGAATGCCGCGTCGACATCGTCATCCTCGACCTCGAGATGCCGGGCGCCGGTGGCCTGAAGTCCATTCCGCGGATCATCGCCGCCGGGGCCGGCGCAAAGGTGATGATCGTCTCGACGCTTGCCGACGAAGGCGCCGAAGGGACGGTGGCAGCGCTCGCACTGGGCGCGGCGGACACGATGCCGAAGCCCGGAACGGGCCGGTTCAACGGCAGGTTCTCGGAAATCCTCCTCGCCAAGCTCAAGGCGCTCGGTTTTGCCTCGACCCCCGCGGCCAGCGCCACTTACGCATCGCAGGCGTCCGGTCCGCAGGCGGCGCTTCGGCCGATGCCGAGCGATCCCATCGATATTCTCGCCATCGGCGCTTCCACCGGGGGAATCCACGCCCTCGGAATCCTGTTCCACGCCCTTCCCAAGCGCATTGGCGTTCCGATCCTCGTCACGCAGCATCTTCCGATGCCTTTCATGCCGGTGTTTGCGCGCCAGCTCAGCGCCATCGCCCATCGTCAAGCGGTCGTCGCGGAAGATGGGATGGTGCTCCAGCCCGATCATATCCTCCTCGCTCCCGGCGATGCGCATCTGACTGTCGAGCGTTCGAAGGATAGCGC
>DASTAU010000115.1:0-4804 GCA_035712425.1 Sphingomicrobium sp. | reverse complement strand
TGAGTACTCCCGCTCCCGCGGAGAAGCCCGCGGGCTTTGGTTTGAATGTCATACGCGGTGACGCGGCAATCAAGGGGCCGGTTCCGGCTTTTCCCCAGATTATCGCTTGAAGAGCTGTTCGGCTGCTGAACGATGGTCCTCAGCACGCTTCATATGTGCCTCGACGCGGGCGATTTCGGTCTGCAGCGCTTCGATCCGCGCTTTCAGCTCCTCGATCGACATGGGGTCGAGGTCCTGCTTTGCAAGCGCGACGAGCGGGTCATCGGGCTTGCTCGGGAAGAGTTCTTCCAGATCCACGGGGGAATCGTTGACCCGTGGAGCGGTGAAGTCAATAAGTTCGGACCCGTGACGAACGTCCCATCCTCGATGCTGGCGGTGGTCGCGCCCCAGCCGGACGGCGCCGAAGAGCTGGCTCTGGTCGAGAAGCCGGTGCCGCGCGTCGGTCCCGGCGAGGTGCTGGTCAAGGTTGCGGCCGCGGGCGTGAACCGGCCCGATATCCTCCAGCGCCGAGGCCTCTATCCGCCGCCGCCAGGCGCTCCCGATATTCTCGGCCTCGAGATTGCAGGCGAGGTGGTCGAGACGAGCGAAGGCGCCGAAGAGCTGATCGGACAGAAGGTGTGCGCGCTCGTCGCCGGCGGCGGCTATGCCGAATATTGCGTCGCCCCGATCGGGACATGCCTGAAGGTTCCCGATGCGATTACGCTTTCCGAAGCGGCGGCGATGCCCGAGACGCTCTTCACGGTCTGGTCGAACCTGTTCGAGCGTGGCTTCGCGGCGGACGGCGACTGGGTGCTGGTCCATGGCGGCACCAGCGGGATCGGGACGATGGCGATCGCTCTCGGGCGGCTGTTCGGGCTGAAGGTCATCGTTACCTGCGGCAGCGACGAGAAATGCGCGCGGGCACTCGATCTAGGCGCCGAGGCGGCGGTCAATTACCGGACGCAGGATTTCGTCGAGGCGGCCAAGCGGCTGACGAGCGGCAAGGGCGTCGACGTGATCCTCGACATGGTCGGCGGCGATTATCTGCCGCGCAACATCGCGGCGCTGGCGGACGATGGCCGGAACGTCTCGATCGCCTTCCAGCGCGGCGCGAAGGTGGAGATCGCAATTCCCGAGATCATGCGGCGGCGGCTGACCCTGACCGGCTCGACGCTCCGGCCGCGGCCGGTCGAGTTCAAGACGATGGTCGCCGACGAGATCGCGAAGACCGTCTGGCCTTATGTCGAGGGCGGACGGCTGAAGCCCGTCATCGACAGCAAATTTCCGCTTGCCGAAGCCGCCGCTGCCCACGCGCGGATGGAAGCGGGCGATCATATCGGGAAGATCGTGCTGGAGGTGTCGTCATGACCGACAAGCTCGTGCTCCACGAATATGCGGCATCGGGGAATTGCTACAAGGTCCGGCTGACGGCTGCGCTTGTCGGGACCGAGCTCGAGCGGCGCGAATATGACATCATGAAGGGCGAGACGCGGACCCCCGAATTCCTCGCCAACGTCAATGCGAACGGGCGCATCCCGGTCCTAGAGGTCGGCGACCGTTTCATCCCGGAGAGCAATGCGGCCTGCCACTATATCGCGGACGGATCGGGCCTCATTCCCAAGGACAATTTCGACCACGCGGACATGCTGCGATGGATGTTCTGGGAACAATATAATCACGAGCCGAACATCGCGACGCTCCGATTCTGGCTGCGCTTCGTCGGGGTCGACAAGCTCGCGGACGTGCAGCGGCTGCAGATGCCGCCGAAGCGCCAGGCCGGGAATGCGGCGCTGAAGCTGATGGACGAGCACCTGAGAGGCCGCGACTGGTTTGTGGGCCATGAGATCAGCGTCGCGGACGTCTGCCTCTTCGCCTACACGCACGTCGCGGACGAGGCGGATTTCGATCTGGAGCTTTATCCGGAGGTGATCCGCTGGATGGAGCAAATCATGGAGCTTCCGAACTTCGTCGAGATGGAAGCCTGAGCGGCCTTGCCGTAGCCGCTCACGAGGGCTAAATCGCGCGCCAAGCCGGCCGCTCCGTGAGGGGCGGCCCAATTTATTTGTAGAAACGGAGACATTCCCGTGGCCCAGCCCCTGATGCCGCACGCCACCGCCGCCTGGCTGGTCGACAATAGCTCGCTCACCTTCGAGCAGATCGCCGAGTTCTGCGGCCTCCACATCCTCGAGGTGCAGGCGATCGCCGACGATACCGCGGCGACCAAGCTGACTGGCCGCGACCCGATCCGCGCCGGCGAGCTGACCCATGACGAGATCGTGAAGGGCCAGAACGACCCGGATTATGCGCTCCAGATGCACAAGGCGCCGGAAGCCGTCCGCCGTACCCGCGGGCCGCGCTACACGCCGGTGAGCAAGCGCCAGGACAAGCCCGACGGGATCGCCTGGATCATCAAGAACCATCCGGAGGTCAGCGACGGCCAGATCGGCAAGCTGATCGGGACCACGCGAACGACGATCGCCGCGATCCGCGACCGCACTCACTGGAACATGGCCAACATCACGCCGAAGGACCCGGTGACTTTGGGCCTGACGACGCAGCGCGAGCTTGACGCGGCTGTCGCGAAGGCGGCGAAGGCCGCGGGAATCCAGGCGCCGACCGACACCACCTTCGAGGGGGATCGCGACGCGCTGATCGAGCAGCTCCGCCGCGAGCGCGAGCAGCATATTCGCGAGGCGGAGGCGGCGCTTGCCGAGGCGGGAGACGAGACGCTCCGCGACGAGGTCGTTCCGGGCATCCGCGACCCGTTCACCAACCGCCCAAGCGAATAGGCCAGCGAATAGTCGTTCGCTTGATTTGAACGGCTCAGCGGCTCAAAGTTCAGCCATGGCCACCGCCCCGACCAGCGACGTCGAACAACTGAGCTTCGAGGACGCGCTTCGGCGACTCGAAGAGATCGTGCGCACGCTCGAGAAGGGCGAGGCGCCGCTCGACCAGTCGATCGAGCTGTACCAGGAAGGCGACAAGCTCCGCCGCCACTGTGAGGCGCGGCTGAAAGACGCGCAGGCGCGGATCGAGCAGATCGCCTTCGGGAGCGACGGCAAGCCGGCGGGGCTCAAGCCCTTCGATGCCGGTTGAGACGATCGACCGGCTCGCCCAGGAGCTGGACGCCGAGGCGAAGCGCGTCTCGGCTGAAGTCGACCGCTTCTTCGCGGAGCTTTTGAAGTCTCCCGGTGACAGCCGCGATCAATTTTACGAAGCGATGCGCCACGCCGCGATCGGCGGTGGCAAGCGGCTGCGGCCGCTGCTCACAATTGCCGCCTCAAAACTGTTCGCGATCGACCGCGAGCGCGCGCTCCGCGTCGGCTGCGCGATCGAGGCGATCCACGTCTATTCGCTGATCCACGACGATTTGCCGTGCATGGACGATGCGGAGCTGAGGCGGGGCAAGGCCACGGTCCACAAGGCGTTTGGAGAGGCCGCGGCGGTGCTTGCCGGCGATAGCCTGCATGCGCTCGCGTTCGAGATCCTCGGCAGCCGGGCGACGCATGAAGACCCGTGGGTTCGATCAGACCTGGTGCTCGAGCTGGCGCGAGCGGCCGGGCCGAGCGGAATGGCGGGCGGACAGATGATGGATCTTGCCGCCGAGGGAAAGGAGCTCGATCTCCACTCCATCACCCGCCTCCAGCAGCTAAAGACCGGTGCGCTGATCGAATATGCGGTTGAGGCCGCGTGCATCATGAACAAGATGCCGGCGGACGCGCGGACGCCCTATCGGGGCTATGCGCGCAACATTGGCCTCGCTTTCCAGATCGCGGACGACCTCATCGATCACAGCGGGGACCAGGCTGCTGCGGGCAAGCCGACGGGACGCGATGCGAACGCGGGCAAGGCGACTTTCGTATCGCTGCTCGGCGAGGAACGGGCTCGCCAGCAGGCCGACTTCCTCGTCAGCCAGGCGATCGAGCATCTCTCCAGTCACGGGCGCGAGGCGGACTTGCTCCGCGCGATCGCCCGATTTGCGATAGAAAGAGACCATTGATGAAGGTGGCAGTCTATCCCGGGACTTTCGACCCGATCACGCTTGGGCACCTCGACATCATCCGCCGCGGGGCGCACCTCGTCGACAAGCTGGTCATCGGGGTTACGACCAATCCTTCGAAGGAGCCGATGTTCTCGGTCGAGGAGCGGCTGACGATGGTTCAACGCGAAGTTAAGGACGTTCCTGGCAACATCGAGGTGGTCGAGTTCGACAGCCTGCTCATGGAATTCGCCGAGAAACAGGGTGCTACCGCCATCCTTCGCGGGCTAAGGGCCGTCGCCGACTTCGAATATGAGTTCCAGATGGCGGGCATGAACCAGCAGCTGAATGATGATATCGAGACCGTCTTCCTGATGGCCGACGTGTCGCTCCAGCCGATCGCATCGAAGCTGGTGAAGGAAATCGCGCGCTACGGGGGCTCGATCGACAAGTTCGTCACGCCCGCAGTCGCGGAAGACGTCCGGCGGCTCCTCAACGGCAGTTCACGTTAAGGTCAGCCGCTCGGGCGCAGCAAAAAGAAGAATTTCGGGGAGGGATATGTTCAAAGCATTGTTTGCGTTGCCGTTTGCGCTGGCTCTTATCGCGGCGGCTCCAGCCCCCGCGCCTACAACGGCTCCCAGCATCCTTCCGCCCGCCGAAGTGGTCGCCAATCCGGCGAACCACCTGTTCCTCGATTTGTCGAACGGCGGGACGGTGGAAATCGTGCTTCGTCCCGACCTTGCGCCGCATCATGTCGACCGGATTCAGACGCTCGTCCGCCGCGGGTTCTACAACGGCCTGACGTTCCACCGGGTCGTGCCGGGGTTCATGGCCCAGGGCGGCGAT
>DASTAU010000114.1:0-6767 GCA_035712425.1 Sphingomicrobium sp. | reverse complement strand
GACGATCGTCGACGGCTTGGAAAGGGCGTCCGACGCCTTCCTCGGCCTGTTCGAGGGCGCCAACACCGGGAAGATGCTCGTCCGGCTCTAGAGCGACTTGCAGGCCGAGGGATCGCCGCTCTGGTAGCCGGTCCGGAGTGCGTTCACGCGCTGCGCCGACGTGCCGTGGGTGAAGCTGTCGGGCACGACGACGCCTTGCGACTGCTTCTGAAGGGTGTCGTCTCCGATCGCTTCGGCGGCGCGCATGCCCTCCTCGATGTCGCCTTGTTCCATGATCGAGCCTTGAGCGTCCTTGGCATTGGCCGCCCAGACGCCGGCATAGCAATCGGCCTGCAGCTCGACCTTCACCTGGATCGCGTTCCCCTCGGTTTCGCTCGCTCGCGCCTGAGCGGTATGCGCCTGATTGAGGATGCCCTGCAGGTCCTGGACGTGATGGCCAACCTCGTGCGCGATCACATAGGCCTGGGCGAAGTCGCCAGGCGCCTGAAAGCGTTGCGAGAGTTCGTTGAAGAATTCCGTATCGAGATAAATGCTGTTGTCGTTCGGGCAATAGAACGGTCCCATTGCTGCCTGACCGGCGCCGCACGCGGTCTGCGTTCCGCCGGTGTAGGCCACGAGCTTCGTTGGTTGGTACCGCGACCCCGACTTCTGGAAGATGTCGCCCCACGTCTGCTCGGTCGATCCCAGCACTCGAAGCAGGAACTCCCTGGTTTGCGGACTGAGCGTCGATTGGCCGGCGGGAGCGCTCTGCTGGGTTCCACTGCTCGGCAGCAGGCCGCCTCCCCCGCCACCGCCGCCTAGGCCACCGAGCGAGCTCAGCAGGAAATAGCCGATCACCAAAACGATGACACCGCCGATCCCGAAGCGGCTCGCGACCAAAGGCAGAAGGCAACCGAGCCCGCCGCCTCCAAAGCCGCCTCCGCCCAAGCCACCGGACTGACCGGTGCGGTCCTCGAAATTGCTGCTTTCCGGTTCACCGCCCAGCCGCATCACTCGCCTCCTGTCCAGCAGCCGTAATGCGCGGCTCCTACCACCGGTTGCATTTGAATGCGCGCCCCGCGAGGAGCGATCTCAAGGAGCATGCCATGATTCTCGAAGGCAAGGTCGCGCTGGTTACCGGATCAACCTCTGGAATAGGGCTCGCAATGGCCAAGGCCCTCGCGGCCGAGGGGGCTAAGCTGATGATCAACGGCTTCGGCGACGCCGCTGACATCGAGCGCGAATGCGCCGAGCTCGGTGCGATCCACGACGGCGCCGACATGTCGAAGCCCGCCGAGATCGACGCGATGATGAAACGCTGCGCCGACGAGCTCGGCGGCCCCGACATCCTCGTCAACAATGCCGGCATTCAGCACGTCTCGCCGGTCGAGGATTTCCCGCCGGAAAAATGGGACGCAATCATCGCGATCAATCTCTCTTCGGCCTTCCACACGACCCGGCTTGCGGTGCCCGCGATGAAAGCGAAGAAGTGGGGCCGGATCATCAACACCGCGAGCGCGCACAGCCTCGTCGCCTCCCCCTTCAAGAGCGCTTACGTGGCGGCCAAGCACGGGATTGCCGGCTTCACCAAGACCATCGCCCTCGAGACGGCGCAGACCGGGATCACGGTCAACTGCATCTCACCTGGCTACGTCTGGACGCCGCTTGTCGAAAAGCAGATCCCCGACACGATGAAGGCGCGCGGGATGACTCGCGAGCAGGTGATGAACGACGTGCTTCTCGCGGGGCAGCCGACCAAGCGCTTCGTGACTCCCGAAGAGGTCGCCGCGCTCGCGCTCTTCCTGTGCCGTGAAGAGGCGGCGTCGATCACGGGAGCGAACCTCAGCATGGACGGCGGCTGGACAGCTGCCTAGGCTGCGCCCGATGCGCGCCGCATTCCTCGCCGCCGCCTTGCTCGGCTGCTCCTCGTGCAACGTGCTCGAGCAGCCTTCGGGACTGATTCCGCGCTGGACGACCGCGTGGAAGGAAGTCGCGACCGGCGACGACCGGCAGCGCCTGGCGGACTGGCGAACGAACCTCGTGTCCGCGCTCGACGCCGCGAGAAAAAGCGGCCACGCAGCCGATGTCGCGCGCGAGGGCGTGCTGCTCGAACCCGACGCGGCGCTTGGCCCGCCCGGCCTTCCCGACGGGATATATCGCTGCCGGGTGATCAAGCTCGGCGCCAAGACCGACAGCGGCGGACTGCCTTATGTTTCCTATCCGCCATTCACGTGCCGGGTGAAGCCCGACCGAAGCCTGCGGCGGTTCAACAAGCTGGACGGATCGCAGCGCTACGTCGGCTTGATCTTCCCCGGCGATCCGATCCGGCAGGTGTTCCTCGGAACCCTCGTGCTCGGTGATGAGACCCGGGCACTCCAATATGGGCAGGACCAGCTTCGCGATGTTGCTGGTTACGTCGAGCGGATCGGCCCGAACCGCTGGCGGATACTCATGCCGAAGCCACATTTCGAATCGCAGTTCGACGTAATGGAGCTCACGCCGCCCGCTGGCTGATCGCCATCGGCGTTCACCACTTATTTGTAAAATTTAGCGACACCTTCGCTGATGTCGGCGGATTTGACAGCATCGAGGCCCGGAGGCGGCGCGTGGACGCGCTGATCGGCTTCTGGAGCCACGCGCTCGCAGCGGCGCTGTTCGCGGCGCTCGCATTGTGGCGCCTGCGCGATGCCGCGCGCCACCCCGCGCAGCGCCTCCTCGCCGGCTCATTCGCTTTGACCGCATGCTGGGCCTGGCTCAGCGCCGTCACGCCGGGCGAGCTCGTCGATGGATTCGCGGAAAGCGCGCGCAACCTCCTTTGGGTCAGCACGCTCTACAGCCTGTCCGCCGCCGGCAAGGAGCGTGAGCACGGGCTGAAGCTCGTCTACGGCGCGGTGGCGGCGGTGATCGGGCTGCAGCTGATCACTGCCACCCTGGTGCTGCTTTCGCCAACCGACGCACTCCTGCAGACGCGGATTTTGCTGCGGATCACGACCGCCGCCGGCGCGCTCGTGCTGGTGCATAATGTCTATGGTCAGGCGGCGCCCGCGAGCCGGTCGCACATTCGACTCGCGATGCTCGGGCTCGCGCTGATCTGGGTCTACGATCTCAACTTTTACACAGTCCTCTTTCTCGGCTCGCCCACTGCGCAGCGGCTGCTGGAATTCCGCGGTCTCGCGGTCGCGGTCAGCGCACCCCTGTTCGCGCTCGCTACCCGCGATGAAAGCGGATGGCGGGTAAAGCTCTCGCGTGCAGCGACTTTCCAGTCGCTCTCGTTGCTCGCGATCTGCGCCTATTTCGCGCTCATGGCGATCGTGGCCACGGCTCTTCGCGGGTCCGGAGTCGACTGGTCCGCGGCGCTGATGATCGCCGTGCTCGCGGTGATGACGGTCGGCGCGATGGTTCTTCTGCCGAGCGCTCGCGCTCGTGGCTGGATGAAGGTCAAGCTGGCCAAGCACCTGTTCGAGCATCGCTATGACTATCGGACCGAATGGCTGCGCTTCACCGAGACTCTCGGCCGTGCAGGTCCCGACGCACCACCCCTGAGCGAGCGCATCGTCAAGGCATTCGCGGACGTGATCGACGCGCCGGGCGGACTCCTGCTGGTTGGCGATTACGGCGGAACGCTGACCGTCGCCGCGAACTGGAATTGGCCGGGCGCAAGCCTTCCCGCTGCGCATCTTCAGGGCGCGGCGCGCTTCTGGAGCGAACTCGAGGCCAGCGGGCGCATCGTCGAGTTCGAGGCGCTTCGCAACGGCTGGGCCACTTCGCGCGACAAGGCCATCACCGTCCCCGGCTGGATGATCGAGGACGATAGCGTCTGGACGGGCGTGCCATTGCTCCACCAGCAGCGGCTCGTCGGCTTCGTGATCCTCGCGGCGCCCGAATATCGCCGCCCGCTGGACTGGGAGGATTTCGACCTTCTCCGGACCGCCGGCAACCAGGCGGCGAGCTCGCTTGCCGAAGCGATGGGGCAGGAAGCGCTCGCGAACGCGCAGAGATTCGAGGAGTTCAACCGGCGCTTCGCCTTCATTCTCCACGACATCAAGAACCTGGTCAGCCAGCTATCGCTCGTCGCGCGCAACGCCGAACGGCACGCGGACAAGCCGGAGTTCCGCGCCGACATGGTTGCAACGCTGCAGTCATCGGTCGGGAAGATGAACGAGCTGCTTGCCCGCTTGTCGCCGCAGTCATCGGCGCGCGTCCAGCGGATCGAAGCCCAGTCGCTGCGCCCGATCCTCACCGACGCGATCGCCGCGAAGCGCCGCGACCGGGAGGTACAGCTTTTCGGGGACGCAAACCTTTGGGCGTTGGTCGACGCCGCTGCGCTAGAGCAGGCGGTCGGTCACCTGCTCCAGAACGCATTGGATGCAAGCAGCGGCACGCCGGTCGCGGTCCGTGTCGGCGGCGCGGCTGAACGGGTCACGATCGCAATCGCGGACAAGGGTGTCGGGATGGACGGCGACTTCATTCGAAACCGGCTGTTTCAGCCCTTCGCCTCGACCAAGTCTGGCGGGTTCGGAATCGGAGCGTTTGAAGCCCAGTCGCTGATCGCCGCGATGGGCGGCCAGCTTAGCGTCGACAGCCGGCAAGGGCACGGCACGACCTTCACCATCAACCTGCCGGGGGCGGAACCGGTGAGTCAGAAATTGAGGAAAAGCGCATGACCGACGCAACCAAAGTGCTCCTCGTCGTCGAAGATGACGAAGGACTGCAGCGCCAGCTGAAATGGGCCTACGAAGGCTATGAGATCGTCTGTGCCGGCGACCGCCAGGCCGCCATCGATGCGCTACGCGCGCACGAGCCGGCCGTCGTTACGCTCGATCTCGGCCTGCCGCCCGACCCCGACGGCACCGACGAGGGCTTCGCCACCCTCGCCGAGATCCTTCGCCTCAAACCCGACACGAAAGTGATCGTCGCCACCGGCCACGGCGCCCGCGAAAGCGCAACGAGGGCCGTCGCGATGGGTGCGTACGATTTTTACAAGAAGCCGGTCGATATCGACGATCTCGGGCTGATCGTCGCGCGGGCCTTTCATCTTCACGAAATCGAGACCGAGAATCGCCGCCTCGAGACGGGGTCGTCGGCGACGGTGCTCGGCTCGATTATCACGGCAGCACCAGAGATGCTTAAGGTCGCCCGGACGATCGAGCGCGTGGCCTCAGCCGACGTTTCCGTCATGCTGCTGGGCGCGAGCGGCACGGGCAAGGAGCTCCTCGCGCGCGCTGTGCACGAGGCGAGCGGACGCAAGGGCGATTTCGTCGCCATCAATTGTGCGGCAATCCCGGAGAACCTGCTCGAGGCGGAGTTGTTCGGGTACGAGCGCGGCGCCTTCACCGGCGCGGTCAAGTCGAACATCGGCAAGATCGAGCTGGCGCAGGCCGGCACCCTCTTCCTCGACGAGGTCGGCGACATTCCGCTGCCGCTCCAGGTCAAGCTACTGCGCTTCCTCCAGGAGCGCGTGATCGAGCGCATCGGCGGCCGCCAGCCGATCGCGGTCGACACGCGCATCGTCTGCGCCACCCACCAGGACCTGGACGCGATGATCGCCGACGGGCGCTTCCGCGAAGACCTTTATTACCGGCTCGCCGAGATCGTCGTGAAAATCCCCTCGCTCGCCGAGCGCTCGGGCGACGCGGTTCTGCTCGCTCGCCATTTCGTCAATCGCTTCGCGCGCGAGCTCAACGCGGGTGTGCAGTTGCTAGGCCCGGACGCGGTCGATGCGGTCGACGCTTACAACTGGCCCGGCAACGTGCGCGAGCTCGAGAACCGCATCAAGCGTGCAGTGATCATGGCCGATGGAAAAGCCATTACCGCGGGCGACCTCGACCTTCAGACGGGCGTGGTTCCGAGCGACGACGTGCTTCCGATCAACCTTCGCGCGGCACGCGAGGTCGCCGACCGCAAGGCCATCCGCCAGGCGATGAGCCGCACGGAGAACAATATCTCCGGCGCCGCGAAGCTGCTCGGGATCAGCCGCCCGACGCTTTACGACCTGCTGAAGCAATACCGCCTCACTGCCTGAGGCTGGACAATTGGAATAGGCGCGAGCAGCCTCCGGCTTGATCATTGGAGGGGGCTTTCATGCGTATCCTGCTTGCACTTGCGATCGGCGTCGCGGCCGTTTCTTCACCTGCGATAGCTGTCCCATCGAACGCCGCTGCGACGAATGAAGACGCGCGGTTCACCGCGTTTGGCGAGCGCATTGTGGACGAGTTTCTGAAGCTCGATCCGGTCAGCGCCACGCAGCTTGGCGATCATCGCTACGACGCCCTTCTTCCCGATGTTTCGGCGAAGGGCAGGGCCGCACGACGCGCTTTCGCCGGGCAGGCGCTGGCGCAGCTCGCCAAGTTCGATGCGCACAGGCTCAGCCGCGAGCATCAGGTCGATGCGATCCTGCTGCGCGATCAGCTCAATTACATAATCTTTAGCGTCGACCGCCTGCAGGACTGGGCGTGGGACCCGCTGACTTATTCGGCGGGCAATGCCTTCTTCACGCTCACCTCGCGCGAATTCGCTCCACTCCCCGTCCGGCTTCGGTCCGCGATCGGCCGGATGGAGGCGCTTCCGACATTTCTTCAGCAGGCCCGGGAGTCGCTCAACCCTGCCCGCGTCCCGCTGATCCACGCGCAGACTGCGGCAAAGCAAAATCCAGGACTTAACGATCTGATCGACGGAATCGTCGCGCAGAAATCGGCGCTTCCGGCGGCCGACCAAACGCGTCTCGTCAAGGCTGCAGCGACGGCCAAAGCTGCCGTCGCCGACTATCAGGAGTGGCTCGACAAGCAGCT
>DASTAU010000113.1:0-8406 GCA_035712425.1 Sphingomicrobium sp. | reverse complement strand
ATCGACGGCGCGGTGGAATATATTCCGGACGCAATCGTGCAACAGCTCGCCAATGGCGGCCGTCTCGGCACGGCGCTGATCGATCGCGGAATCACGCGGCTGGTCGTGGGACGGAAGGTCGGTGGGGCGTTTGGATATCTGTCGCTGACCGACGCCGGGGTCCCGGCGCTTCCAGGATTCGCCCGTCCGCGGGCTTTCACTTTCTAAAGAGGTTCTTCCGAGTGGTTCGCAAAACAATCACAGCATCGCTCATCGCTGCCATGATGGCCGGAACGGCCAGCGCGGACACGCTGCGCGAGGCGCTCGTTTCAGCTTACCAGACGAACCCGACGCTGACGGGCCAGCGCGAAACGTTGAAGGCGACCGACGCGACGGTAGCGATCGCAAAGGCCGCCGGTCGTCCGCAGATTATCGGCTCCGTCGGGCTCAACCGGAACCTCGCTCAGCGCGGGGTGCTCGATACCGGCGCCAGCGGTACGACCTTGTCCGTGGGAGCCGACCTCAGCGTCCCTTTGTTCAACGGCGGCAGCGTCCGTAATTCGGTCAACGCCGCCAAGACTCGCGTCGAGGCCGGCCGTGCAACCTTGCAGGCGGTCGAAGGCGACGTCTTCACCCAGGCTGTCTCGGCCTACATGGATGTGATCCGCGACCGGTCGATCGTCGAATTGAACCAGAACAACGTGAAGGTGCTCGAGACCAACCTCGAGGCAACCCGCGACCGGTTCCAGATCGGCGATCTCACTCGGACGGACGTGGCCCAATCCGAAGCCCGCCTCCAGCTTGGACGCTCGCAGCTTGCGGCAGCGCAAGGCAAGTTGACAGCGAGCGAGGCGACCTATCGCCAGGTCGTCGGCCATGCGCCGGGACAACTGGCGCCGCCTCCGCCGCTTCCGCCTTTGCCGACCAGCGCCGACGAGGCGGTGCGGATCGCGCTCGCGAGCAATCCCGACCTGATCGCGATCAGCCGGCAGGCGATCGCGGCCGGTTATGACGTCCGCGTCGCCGAAGCCGGGCGCCTGCCCACACTCTCGGGCGTGCTCAGCAACACCTACGTCAACAATCTCGGCGGTTCGGGCCGCGATCCCATCAGCGGTTCGGCCCTGCCGTCAACCGGAACGCAGAGCTCGATTGGCTTGAGCGCCAACATTCCGATTTTTCAGGGCGGGCTTCCCGCCGCGCGTATCCGCCAGTCGCAGGCGCAGCAGGGCCAGGTGCTGGAGCAGGTCGTCGGTACGGAGCGTGCCGTCGTCCAGGCGGCGCGCGCGGCCTTCGCCAATTACGATGCTGACGAGCGACAGATTCAGGCCCAGACCGTCGCCGTCCAGGCCAATGAGCTCGCGCTCGAGGGCGCGCGTGCCGAACAGACGGTTGGCACCCGCACCATTCTCGATGTCTTGAACGCCGAGCAGGAGCTGCTGAACTCGCAGGTCGCGCTCGTCACCGCCAAGCGCGACTCCTACGTCGATGGCTTCACGCTCCTGAATTCGATGGGTCAGGCCGACTCGAAGGATCTCGGCCTCGACGGGGGGCCGCTCTACGATCCACTCGGAAATTATCGCCACGTCGCCAACAATTGGAACGATTGGGCGACCGACCCGCGCCATCCGACGATCGCGACGCGCACGGTCAGCCCGGAAGAGATGCCGGCCAACCCCGTGGTGACGCCGCAAATCGATTCCGCGCGGATCGATTCGTCTCCACCGGCCTCGCCGGTCATCGCTCCGATGCCCGCGCCGGCTACCACCACCACTCCTGCGCCTTCTACCGCGCCCGAAAGGGGCTGACTCCGGCGCGCGGTTAACGCTATCAGTCCGCCGATGCAGTCCGGCCGCGAACCTTCGATGGAAGACATCCTTGCGTCGATCAAGAAAGTGATCGCCGAAGAGAAGGAGCTGCGCGTTGCCGCGGCGCCCGTCGACACGATCGAGGACCAGCAGCTCGCCGAGGATATCGCCGAAGACGACGTGCTGGAGCTGAACGAACCGCTCGCTCCGCCCGCGGACCTCGGGCCTCCGTTGATTGACGACGAGGCCGCCGGGCAAAGCCGTCACGCGCTCGAGCAGCTGCAAACGGTCGCGGCGACCATTCCAGCGACGCCACAGGTCAATCCTCTGGAGGAAATGGTGCGGGAAATGCTTCGCCCGATCCTCAAGACCTGGCTCGACGAGCACCTTCCGAAGATCGTCGAGGATCATGTGAAGCGCGAGATTTCGCGGATCACGGGGAAGCCGCTCTAAACATCCTCCCCTGCATTTGCAGGGGAGGGGGACCGCCGAAGGCGGTGGAGGGGCCTTTCGGCGCTGGTAGAAGACCCCTCCGTCACGCTTCGCGCGCCACCTCCCCTCGAAAACGAGGGAGGATGAGTTGATACGGCTGTTCGTGCTCGCTACGCCTGCGACATGATCAAAGCCTCGCTCCTTTTCGCCGCCGCGGCCGCAGCGCTCGCGGTTTCGCCCGCTACCGCGCGCCCAATGACCGCGGTGGATCTCCAGTCGATCCATCGCCTCGGAGCGCCGGACGTCTCTCCCGCTGGGGACATGGCGGTGTTTACGATCTCCAACACTGACTGGGAGAAGAACAAGCGAATCAACACGCTTTACCTGCTGGACCTGACGATCAAGGGTGCTCAGCCTAGGCCGGTGCCCGGTGCGGCAAGGGGACACGACGCCGTATTCGGCCCCGACGGTTCGCTGTGGTTCCTGATGCCGGTCCACGACCGCGACCAGCTGTTCCGTATGGTCTCCGGCGGCGCAGCGGAGCAAGTCAGCAACTTTGGCGCGGACATTAGCGGCTTCAAGGTTGCTCCATCCGGCGACCGCGTAGTCGTCTGGGCGGACCGTGACCTTCGCTGCCCTGATCTTGGCTGCGCGAGCGTCCCTGAGGAAAAGGCCATCGGCTCAGGCCGGACGTACGATCAGTTGTTCGTCCGTCACTGGGATACGTGGGCTACGCCGGGCGTTCGATCTCGCCTTTTCACCTTCCCCGTCGTCGGCGGAAAGCTGGTGGGCGCTGGCGTTCCGATCGAGGGCAATCTGGTCGGTGATACCCCTTCCAAGCCGTTCGGAGGTGGCGAGGAACTCGCCTTCTCGCCTGACGGCCGAACCGTCTATTTCGCGCTTCGTGAAGCGGGGCGTACGGAGGAGCTGTCGACCAACCTCGATATCTTCGCCGCGCCCGCCGACGGAGGCGCGCCGCCGGTCAACCTGACGGCGGCCAACCATGCGACCGACAATTTGCCGACGGTGTCGCCGGACGGCAGGACGCTCGCTTATTTCGCCATGGCCCGGCCGGGCTATGAGGCCGACCGCCAGGTGCTCATGCTCCGCGACCTTGCGTCCGGGAAGGTGCGTCCGCTGACCCAGGCATGGGACAGGTCGGTCGGATCGATCGAATGGGCGAAAGATGGACGGAGCATCCTCGTCACCGCGGAAGACACGCTGGAGACGCCGGTGTTCCGAGTCGACGTTGCGAGCGGCAAGGTCACCCGGCTGACCGGTGACGGGAATTACGGCAACGTCCATGCCCTGGCCGGCGGCGGCGCAATAGCCACCATGAACAGCATCGTGGCGCCCGACGACTTGTACCGGCTGGATGGCCGCGGCGGTTCGGCCAAGCTGACGGACCTGAATGGCGCTCTGCTTGCCGAGCTCGACCCAGTCACCTTCCACAAGTTCAGCTTCACCGGCGCGAACAACGACACGGTGTGGGGCTGGACGCTGAAGCCCGCGAACACGACCGCGCCGCTGCCCATTTCCTTCCTCGTCCACGGCGGGCCGCAGGGAAGTTTCAACGACAGCTGGTCCTACCGCTGGAACCCGCGCCTGTTCACCGCTCCGGGCTATGCGGCGGTCAGCGTCGATTTCCACGGGTCCACAGGCTACGGCCAGGCCTTCACCGACGCGATCCGGCAGAATTGGGGCGGCTGGCCGCTCGAGGACCTTCAGAAGGGCCTAGCCTACGCGACCGCGAACGATCCGCAGCTGCAGGCGAACAATGCCTGCGCCCTCGGCGGCTCCTACGGCGGTTACATGATGAACTGGATCGAGGGGAACTGGCCCGACCGGTTCAAGTGCATCGTCCAGCACGACGGGGTCTTCGACGCCCGCGCCATGGCCTACGAAACCGAGGAACTATGGTTCGACGAATGGGAGCACGGCGGCCATCCTTATTACGAGGCGCCGCAGGAGTTCGAAAAGTGGAACCCGGTCAATTTCGTCAAGAACTGGAAGACTCCGCAGCTCGTCGTCACCAGCGAGCATGATTTCCGGATTCCCTACACGCAGGGCATCGCCGCCTTCACCGCGCTCCAGCGGCGTAACATCCCGTCACGGCTGCTGATCTTCCCGGACGAGAACCATTGGGTGCTGAAGCCAAAGAACTCGGTCCAATGGTATCACGAGGTGTTCGACTGGGAACGGCAGTGGCTGGGGCAGGGCACGCCGGTTCCGGACGCTGTTCCGGGCTCAGCTCCTCAGCCCTCACAGACGGAACGCGGGAAATAAGCGTCATCCCGGCCTTGAGCCGGGACCCGCCTTTTCTTCGGAACACCAGAAAGGGAAGGCAGGCCCCGGCTCAAGTCCGGGGTGACGGTTGAGTCCGTTCGGACGCCCCGCTAACGCCCGCACTCCATGAGCGATCTTCCCAAGACCTTCGACCCCAAGGCGATCGAGGAGCGCTGGTACGCGCATTGGGAGAGCCGCGGGCTGTTCCGGCCGGATCGCCCCGACGCGACGCCGTGGACGATCGTCATGCCGCCGCCGAACGTCACCGGCTCGCTCCACATCGGGCACGCGCTCGACAATACGCTTCAGGATGTCCTCACCCGTCGCGAGCGGATGCTCGGCAAGGACGCGCTGTGGGTGGTCGGTACCGATCACGCGGGTATCGCCACGCAGATGGTGGTCGAGCGGACGATCGCTGGTCAGGGGCTTACGCGGCAGAAGCTCGGGCGCGAGGCCTTTCTCGAGATCGTGTGGGATTGGAAGAACACCTCGGGCGGGATGATCACTCGCCAGCTTCGTCGCCTCGGCGCGTCGTGCGACTGGGGGCACGAGCGTTTCACGATGGACGAGCGATACCAGCGCGCGGTCACTTACACCTTCGTCGAGATGCACAAGCGCGGGCTCATTTATCGCGACAAGCGCCTCGTGAACTGGGACCCCAGGTTCCAGACCGCGATCAGCGACCTCGAGGTCGAGACCCGCGACCAGCAGGGCAAGTTCTGGACTCTGAGCTATCCGCTGGCCGACAATTCAGGCGCGATCCAGGTCGCGACGACGCGCCCCGAGACGATGCTCGCCGACATGGCGGTCGCGGTGCATCCAGAGGACGAGCGCTACAAGGCGCTGATCGGCAAGCAGATCAAACATCCGATCACCGGCCGCCTTATCCCCATCATCGCCGACGAACATGCCGACCCGGAGCTCGGCTCGGGCGCGGTGAAGATCACGCCGGGGCACGACTTCAACGACTATGAGGTCGGCAAGCGCGCCGGGTTCAAGCCCGCCGACATGCTCAACATGTTCGACGCCCAGGCGAACGTCGTGCAGACGCAAGACGGGCTAATCCCGCAGGGACTCCTTGGCCTTTCGCGGGAGGACGCGCGAACCGCGGTCGTGAAGCTGCTTGAAGACGAAGGCGCACTAGTCCGCGTCGAAGACCGCGTGATCCCGACGCCGTTCGGCGACCGCTCGGGCGTTGTCATCGAGCCGTGGCTTACCGACCAATGGTATGTCGACGCCGTCAAGCTCGCGCTTCCCGCTCTGCAGGCGGTGAAGAGCGGCGACATTAGGGTCGTCCCGGAGACGTGGAAGAAGACCTGGTACAACTGGCTCGAGAACATCCAGCCCTGGTGCGTGTCGCGACAGCTGTGGTGGGGTCACCGCATCCCCGCCTGGTATGCCGAGGACGGCCATGTCTTCGTCGCCGAAACGGAGGAGGAAGCGCGAAAGGAGGCAGGCGACCAATCGCTGCGGCAGGACGAAGACGTCCTGGACACCTGGTTTAGCTCGGCTCTCTGGCCCTTCGCGACCCTCGGCTGGCCGGAGCAGACCGAGGACCTAGCGCGCCACTACCCGAATGACGTGCTCATCTCCGGCTTCGACATCCTGTTCTTCTGGGATGCACGCATGGCGATGCAGGGCATCGAGCTCACGGGCGAGGCGCCGTGGAAGACGCTCTACCTCCACGGCCTTGTTCGCGATGCGCAGGGCGCGAAGATGTCCAAGTCGAAGGGCAACACCGTCGACCCACTCGGCCTGATCGACAAATATGGCGCCGACGCGCTGCGCTTCACGCTGGCGGCGATGGAAAGCCAGGGCCGCGACATCAAGCTCGATGAGAAGCGCGTCGAGGGCTACCGCAACTTCGCGACCAAGCTGTGGAACGCCGCGCGCTTCCTGCAGATGAACGGCGTCGAGGCGAGCGACAGCATCGCCGCTCCCGTCGCCGAGCTTCCGGTCAACCGCTGGATCATCGGCGAGGTGGTGGAAACGCTGGCCAAGCTCGATCGCGCCTTCGACGAGTTCCGCTACGACGAGATGGCCGACGCCATCTATCACTTCGTCTGGGGCACCTTCTGCGACTGGTATGTCGAGCTGATCAAAGGCGCGTTCGACGAGGAGACCAAGGCCGTCGCCGCCTGGGCGTTCGACCAGATCCTCGTGATGCTGCACCCGCTGATGCCGTTCATCACCGAAGAGCTGTGGAACGCGAACGAGAGACCCTACGAACTGATCGTCGCGAAGTGGCCGGAGCCGCAGGCGCAGGCCGATCCGCATACGAAGGCGGAGTTGGAGTGGCTGACTGAATTAATCTCGAAAATCAGAGCTGCACGAACGGAACTGACGATACCGCCCAGCGCCAAGATGGTTCTCCATGTCTATAACGATAGCGTTGATCTGCGTGACCGAGTTGGTCGACATAGCGATGCTCTGATGCGCTTAGCTCGCTTGAAGGAGACGCACTTTAGCAGATCGGTCGGGTCGTTGACGCCAGACGGCGGCTATCCATCCGTAGACGGTCCTTCGATCACGATCCCCGTCTTAGGGGTAAGCTATATGCTTCCGCTCGCCGGAATCATTGATGTCCCAGCGGAAGTTTCTCGCCTCACGAAGGAACTTAGTTCCGTGGAGAAGGACCGCGACAGCCTCGCGGGGCGCCTCGCCAATCCGAACTTCACCGAGCGCGCCAAGCCCGAGGCAGTCGAGAAGGCTCGTTCCGACCATGAAGCGAAGGCCGCGGAAGCCGAACGGCTGCGTGCTGCGTTGGAGCGGCTTGGGTAGGGAACCCAATCGTCATCCCGGCCTTGAGCCGGGACCCGCCTTTTCTTCGAAACGGCGGAAGACAGGCCCCGGATCAAGTCCGGGGTGACGGAAAGGCACGCATGGCAGACGCAGCAACACAGCGAAAACCGGCACGCGGCGACCTCACGCAGGGGCCGATCGCAAAGACGTTGCTCGCCTTCGCGCTGCCGACGCTCGCCAGCTCGATCCTTCAATCGCTGAACGGCACGATCAACGCCATCTGGGTCGGCCGTTTCCTCGGCGAGGGGGCGCTCGCCGCGACCTCCAACGCCAACATGGTGATGTTCCTCCTCACCGCCTTCGTCTTCGGCTTCGGAATGGCCGCGACGATCCTCGTCGGACAGGCATGGGGCCGAAAGGACGTCGACCAGGCGCGGCGCGTGTTCGGCACGGCGGGCGGGTCGTTCCTGCTTGTCACGATCGTCATCGCGATCGCCGGCTATTACCTTTCGCCGGCGATCCTTCATCTGCTGGGGACGCCCGGACCGGCGGAGCCGCTCGCGCTTGCTTATCTGCGCGTGATCTTCCTTGCGATGCCGGCGCTTCTGCTGCTGACGCTCGCAATGATGGCGCTTCGGGGAGCCGGCGACAGCCTGACTCCATTGCTCTTCATGATCGTCGCCGTCGTTCTCGATAGCGGGCTGAACCCCGTCTTCATCCTGGGTTTGGGTCCGGCTCCCAAGCTCGGGATCGCCGGCTCGGCCACGGCAACGCTCATCGCCAACTATACCGCGATGGTCGGGCTGATCGGCTATATCTACCTGAAAGACCTCCCGCTGAGGCTGCGCGGCAGCGAACTGCGCTATCTGTGGTGCGACGTCGCGATCCTGAAGACCATCATCGTCAAGGGATTCCCGATGGGCCTGCAGATGGTCATCATCTCGCTGTCGGCGCTCGCGCTGATCGGCCTTGTCAACAAGGAGGGCGTCGACACGACGGCGGCCTTCGGGGTCGCCCTTCAGCTGTGGACCTACGTCCAGATGCCGGCGATGGCGCTCGGCGCGGCGGTCAGCGCGATGGCCGCGCAGAACATCGGCGCGGGCCTGTGGGACCGTGTCGGCCGGATCACGAAGATCGGAATCGTCCAGACGGTGATCATCAC
>DASTAU010000112.1:0-8073 GCA_035712425.1 Sphingomicrobium sp. | reverse complement strand
CCTCAAGCCCTGGCAGCAGCGCCACCCTTTGCTCGCGGCGATTACCCTTTTGCCCCGGCTCTTGAAGTCTGGGGCGGTTCGCTAGCGCTCCGCGACAAGGCCGCGGCGACCGCACTGGCCAGCGCGCCGACGGTGAAGGGCTTGCGGAGCAGCTCGTGGGTTCGGAGATCGTCACTCTCCCCCTCGCCCACGTAGCCGGTCACGAAGAGGACCGCGAACTCGCGGGTCGTGTGGCCCTTGAGGTGACGGATCAGCTCCGGGCCGGTCATCTCCGGCATGATCACGTCGGAAATGACGAGGTCGAAATCCTTCGAGTTGAAGATCTCGATCGCTTCCGCTCCGCTCGAGCAGGCGACGGGTTCGTAGTCGAGGTCTTCGAGCGCATCGACGGTGGCCGTGCGCACGCGGGGATCGTCCTCGACCAGCAGGATGCGCGCTCCAGGAACATGGACGTCGGCAGACTCCGCGCGCTGCACAGCCGGGTGGACCCGGACCTCGGCAGCTCGTTCCGTACGCGGCAAATAGATGGAGACGGTCGTCCCTCGGCCGACCTGGCTCTCGATCCCGACCTCGCCGCCCGACTGGTGGGCGAAACCGAATATCTGGCTGAGGCCGAGGCCGGTTCCCTTGCCAACCGGCTTGGTGGTGAAGAAGGGCTCGAAGGCGCGGTCGAGGACCTCGGGCGGCATTCCGCACCCGGTGTCGGTAACGCTGATCTTCACATAATCACCAGCGCGGATGTCGCCGACCTCGTTCGCGGCCAGATGCACGTTTTCGGTCGCGATCCGCATCAGGCCCTCGCCCTGCATCGCATCGCGGGCGTTCACCGCCAAATTGACGATCGCATTTTCGAGCTGGTGCGGGTCGACATAGATCGGCCAGCTATCCCGCGAGAGATCGACCTCGATACGGATGCGTTCCCCAAGCGTGCGGTCGAGAAGGTCGGACATGCCGCCGATCAGGTCGGTCGAGTCCACTCCCTCAGGCATCAGCGGCTCGGACCGGGCGAAGGACAGGAGGCGGCGGGTCAGCGCCGCAGCGCGATTGGCGCCTTCCATCGCATTGTTGAGGTGCATCATCACCTCGCGCCTCGGGCCGTTGAGGCGGCGAAGGGCAAGGTCGATTCCGCCGACGACGACAGCGAGCATGTTGTTGAAGTCATGGGCGATTCCGCCGGTCAGTTGTCCGACGGCCTCCATCTTCTGGACTTGGCGAAGCTGGGCTTCGGCGGCTTCGCGCTCGGCGGCTTCGGCTTTCAGCGCCTGGTTCGCCTCCCACAATTCCTGCGTTCGGTCGCGGACCGCAAGCTCGAGCGCTTCGGCGCGGTCGGTCTCACTCTCCGCCAGCCTCCGCGAAAGTGTGTACTGGCGAAGGGCCTGGACGGATACTACGGCAAGAAAGATCGCGCCAAGGCCAACCAGGATTCCGAGGATGCTAAGATAGTTGGTGAACTGGTCCGCCTGATCGGAGAAGAACTGGCTTTGCGCGATCTTCCCGCGAAGCGACTGTCGCTCGGCCTGGATGATGCTGTTGAGCGTATTGTCGAGTTCCTGTCCGGTCGTCTTCTGGGCGGCGGCGTAGAAATAGCTGATTCCGGCGTCGCCCTGCCTGGCGAGGGCTGCGCGGGCGGCCAGCGCAAGCTGCTCGCCGCGCTCCGCATAGAGTTGCTGGACCCGGGCCACCTTTTGCTGCTGCTCCGGATTGCCGCGCATCAAGTCGCTGAGCTGCTGGATCTGATAGCCGGCAAGCTGCCAATCGCTGGCGTAAATCTGGCCGTTCGGTTTTTCGCGCTCGTCGAGCACGTAGCGGGCAAGCGCCGCCTCGGCGCCGGAGACGTTCGCGCTGACGTTCCTGACGATCAGCGCGACTTCGTAGGAATGGCGCTCGGCATTCAATGCCCGCTCGCGCGCGTCATTGGCGAATTTGACCAGGAAGACCATCGCGACGAGTACCAGTGCCGCTGCCAGGCCCGCGGCCGCAGCTCCCCCTCGCCGCCAATCGAAGCGGTTGTCGTTCTCTTCCCCGTCCCCGATCATATCGGCAATCTAGCCGCGTTAACCTTTTGACGAAAGCCAAAGGTTCCCTGTTGAATCCTCAACTTATGCAGCCGGTAGAACGCCCTGCCGCAGCGAACATCTGCAAAATCTCGCCAACCTGTTCCTCGCTGTGGAGTGCGCAGAGCGAGCAGCGGAGAAGCGTCATGTTGGCGGGAGTCGCCGGCGGACGGGCGAGGTTGACGTACAACCCTTCGTGAAGAAGCGCCTCCCACATCGCCGCGCCGGTCTCGAGATCGGGCATGATGACCGCGATGATCGCCGACTGCGGCTCGTCGGTTCCGAGCGTGAAGCCGAGCTGGCGGAGGCCGGCATGGAGGCGCTTCGAGTTTTCCCACAGGTGGGCGCGCTTGTCCGCGCTGTCCATCAACTTGCGGATCGAGGTCGCGGCCGTCGCGACGACGCTCGGCGGGAGCGAAGCGGTGAAGACGTAGGGACGGCAGACCAGGCGCAATATCTCGAACTTCGGGTGATTGGAGACGCAGAAGCCGCCGACGGTGCCGACCGACTTGGAGAAGGTGCCGATGATAAAGTCGACGTCGTCGATTACGCCTTGCGCCTCGGCGACTCCGCGGCCGTGCTCGCCGATGAAGCCCATCGAGTGAGCCTCGTCGACCAGCACCATCGCGCCCGCCGCCTTCGACACCGCGACCATTTCCTTCAGCGGCGCGATGTCGCCGAGCATCGAGTAGACGCCTTCGAGGACGACCAGCTTGCCCGCTTCCGGCGGGAGCCTGCGCAGGCGCTTTTCCAGTGCTTCCACGTCATTGTGGCGGAAGGGCACGATCTGCGCGTTCCCGAGCGCGCAGCCGTCGTAGATCGACGCGTGACTGTCGATGTCCAGGATGATGTAGTCGTCCTTGCCGGCGATGGTCGAAATCACGCCGAGGTTTGCCTGGTAGCCGGTCGAGAAGACCATGGCGTGATCCATGGCGTAGAAGTCCTTCAGCGCATCTTCGCACGCCTTGTGACCGGCATAGGTGCCATTGAGAACGCGGCTTCCCGTGGTTCCCGAGCCGAAATCGTCGAGCGCCTGCTTGCCGGCGGCGACCACGTCCGTATCGAAGGTCATCCCCATATAATTGTAAGTGCCGAGAAGAATGGTGCGCTTGCCGTTGCAGATGGCGACGGTCGGGCTTTCGACCTTCTCCATGACCAGGTTGAACGGGTCGGTGAGGCCCGTTTCGAGAAGCGCGGCGCGCTGCTCGATCAGCGGATCGAACTTGGAGAAAAGGTCAGCCACGGGCATCCGTCAGGCGCACCAGCGCGTCGACCAGCTGGCCGACCGTTTCGATCTCCGCCTGCATGTTCATGGTGATGATGACGTCGAACTCGTCCTCGATATTGGCAACGAAATCGAGCACCGTCAGGCTGTCCCATTCGAGGTCCTGAGCGAAGCGAGTGGCCTCGGTGATAGCGACGCCTTTCTTGTTGAAGGGCTCGATCATCTCGAGGGTCTTGTCGAAGATTTGCTGGCGGTCGGACATGGTGGCTCGTTAGTCGTGGCCCTGAGCTTTCGCAACGCAATGGGGCGCGAATGCGGCGGCGGTCGGGCCCGATTCTTTCGGCAGTTGACGCCCGCCAATCGATTCACCTACGCTTTGGGAATGGAACAGAGCGCCACGACCCCTTTCACTTCAGCTTCCGCGACCTCGCGGCAGCTTTGGTGGCGCTGGAGCTCCTCTTCGGCGGGCGGCTGCTCGTGGCGATGGCGTAAGGTCTAGAACCTCTTCGCTTTCTCACCCGAAGCCCGCCCTCCGGCGGGCTTTTTTGTTGCCCGTTCGAGCCCTGGAGCTCTTTAATGATCGTCACCCGAATGTGCGCCGGCAAGGTCCGGCGCCGACTTCTCATTTCCGTCGCGGTATTCGCGGCCGCTCCTGCTCAGGCGCAGCGGCCGCCTGAAAAGCCGAGCGACATCGTCATCACCGGCAGTCGCCTTCCCGCCGGGGTCCGCGCGCCTACTCCGCTGACGGTCATCGGCACCCAGGCGATCGAGGATCGCGCGCCGGCCACCGTCGGCGAGCTGCTCCAGCAGATCCCGAGCTTCGGCGGAATGGATTCTCCCAATACCGCAGGCGTGAATTCGCGCGGCGGCGGCCAGATCAACCCTGATCTTCGCGGGCTCGGCGCGACCCGGACGCTCGTCCTGATCGATGGACGACGCCATGTCCCGACGGCGACGACGGGCTCGGTCGACCTGAAAGTCGTGCCGACGCTGCTCGTGAAACAGGTCGAGGTGGTGACCGGGGGCGCCTCCGCGGCTTACGGGTCGGACGCCGTCGCGGGCGTGGTCAACATCGTCCTCGACGACGATCTCGAAGGGACCAAGGGAACCGTCGAGGGTGGCATTTCCGAACATGGCGACGGCAAGGAGCGCCGCCTGTCGCTCGCCGGCGGGACGCAGTTCGCTAACGGCCGCGGCCATGTCATGGCTGGGTTCGACTATGTGAAGATCGGCGGGATCGGCACCCAGCTGACGCGGGACTGGGGCCGCCGCGACGTGGGCCTGATCACCAACCCCAATTTCGCGACCAACGGCCTCCCCAACTTCATCATCTCGCCCAACGTCCATTCGGCGATCACGACGCCAGGCGGGCTGATCGTCAGCGGGCCGCTGCGGGGAATCCAGTTCGGGCCCGACGGCACGATCTCCAACTATGATTTCGGGCAGGTGTTCGGGTCGACGATGATCGGCGGAGACGGCGCGCACCAGAACGAGAATCTGCTCGCGCTGCTCGGAACGCCGACCGAGGATTTCAACGCGCTCGCCTCGGCGAAATACGACGTCAGCAACCGCGTGCAACTGTTCGCCGAGCTATCCGGCGGAAAGTCGATCGTCGGCGGCGCATCGCAGGAATCGCGGGATCGCGGCAACCTCGTAATCCACCGCGACAATGCGTTTCTGCCGCAGCCGGTGCGCGACGTGATGATCGCCAACAACCTGCAGACGATTACCATCGGCCGGGTCAGCAACGACGCCGGCAAGATCAAGCTCGACCGCGACGACACGGTCTATGAAGCGGTAGCCGGCGCGATAGCGCGTTTCGGCGGATGGACCGCGGACGCCTACGCCCAGCATGGCCGCAACAATTACGACCTCGCGTTCGGGCCGAACAACCGGAAGCAGAACGAATTCCTGCAGGCGGTCGATGCCGTGGTCGATCCGGCAAGCGGCAATGTCGTGTGCCGATCGACGCTTACGAACCCGACCAACGGCTGCATCCCGGTAAACGTGTTCGGCGACGGTTCGTTGACGCTGAATCCATTCGTCAACGGCACCGCTCACTTCCGGCTGGTCACCAAGCAGAGCGTGGCCGCAGCGAACCTTCGCGGGACCCCCTTCTCAACCTGGGCGGGACCGGTCGCGCTGGCCACTGGCCTCGAATATCGCCGCGACAGCGCGGTCGGCACGTCCGACGCCATCTCGCAGCGGGTCAACGCAAACGGCTCGGTCGGCGGGTGGATCCTCGGCAACCAGCTGCCCGAGCGCGGCGTGATCAAGGTGTTCGAAGGTTACGTCGAAGCGCAGGCGCCGCTGGCGAAAGGATTTAGCGTCAACGGCGCGGCCCGGCGTACCCATTATTCGCTGAGCGGCACCGTCTATACGTGGAAGGCGGGCGCCATCTGGGACGTCGTTCCAGGCCTCCGCTTCCGGGCGACGCGCTCGCGCGACATCCGTGCGCCGAACATCTCCGAGCTGTTCGAGAACGGCGGGAGCTCGAACACCAACGTGTTCGATCCGGTGCTCGGCCGGGCCGTTCAGATCCGCGAGATCAGCGCCGGCAATCCTGACCTCAAGCCTGAGAAAGCGGACACGCTCACCGCGGGCGCGGTATTCCGGCCGCGCTTCCTCCCGGGTTTCAGCGGGTCGGTCGATTACTACGACATCAAGATCAGGGACGTGATCGCGACGCTCGGAGCACCGACGCTCGCTCAGGGCTGCTTCGCCGGCAACGACCTCTTTTGCCATTCGATCACCTTCAATCCCGATGGATCTATCGCGTTCATCACCAACACGCGGTTGAACCTGGCGCAGGCGGCGACGCGCGGGATCGATCTCGAGGCCAATTACACGCAGTCGCACGTGCTCGGCGGGTCATTATCGGCGCGATTGCTGGCGACGCGGGTGCTCAAGCTGACCACTACGACTCCGGCGGGCGTGCAGGACCGGCTCGGCCAGGTGAGCAATTTCAACCGAACCCCCGGGCTCCCCAAATGGGCGGGTGACGCCTTCCTCGATTACACGCGTGGGCCGACTCATCTCGGACTGCAGGCGCGATACGTCGGAGCAGGCAAGTTCAGCACCATCCTGCACGAAGGCACGGGCCAAGCGAACACGATCAACGACAACCACGTCCCTGCCTTCGTCTACCTGAGCGCGTCCGCTTCCTACCGTTTCTATTCGAGCGGGACACATTCCGCCGAGCTGTTCGGGATCGTCAACAACCTCACTGACACGGACCCGCCGACGATCCCTTCCGGGGCAGCCGGCGGCATCAACGAGAGCAGCACTAGCGGCCAATTCTACGACGTTGTCGGCCGCTTCGTCCGCGCCGGCGTCCGCTTCACCCTTTAGCTTTCCAAGGATATACACATGATTGCATTAGCTTTTTTGTTGAGCACCGCGGCGCCGGCGGACTTGATCATCCGCGACGCCCACATCGTCACCGTCGATCCGAAATTCTCGATCGCGCAGGCGGCGGCGGTGAAGGACGGCAGGTTCGTCGCGGTCGGAAGCGATGCCGAGGTGATGAAGACGGCCGGCCCGAAGACCCGCGTCATCGATCTTCACGGGAAGACAGTTCTTCCGGGCTTCAACGATACCCACGTTCACCTCACCGCTGGCGAGGACCTGCCGGTGCAGGTCGACCTGACGCACATCCGGTCGATCAAGGATATCCAGGAGAAGATCGCGGCGCGAGCGAAGCAGTCGAAGCCCGGTGACTGGATCGTCGGGACCCGCGGCTGGTGGGAATATCAGCTGACCGAAGGAAGGCTTCCGACGCGCGCCGACCTTGACGCGGCGGCGCCGGACAACCCCGTCGCGATCCCGGGACCGCATTATGTGATCGTCAACAGCCGCGCGCTCCAGCTTGCCGGGATAACTCGCGTCACCCCCGATCCGCAGGGCGGGCAGATCTACAAGGATTCGAACGGCGAACCGACCGGCCTGCTCATGGACAATGCGGGACGGTTCATCCGCAAATTCATCCCGCATCCCAGCGAGGCCGAGAAGGAAGCGGGTCTCAAGCGCGTCCTTGCGCTCGTCAACAGTCATGGATTGACCAGCGCGGGCGACCCCAGTGGCTCACCCGAAGACGCGGCGTTGTTCCGGAAGCTCCGCGACGCGGGCCAGCTCACCGTCCGCGTCGACTTCGCCTACAACATCGATCCCGCCGATCCGCTCGACAAGGTCGATGCGGAGCTGAAGGGGCTACCGAAACCGGGTTCGGATGGCGATGGCATGCTCCGCTCCGACGAGATCGGCGAGACTGGGCTGGACGGGGCGGAGCTGACCGCGCTCCTCGAACATGATTATCCCGGTAAGCCCGGCTACCGCGGCCTTCAGAAAGTCCCGACCGAGCATTTCGAGAAGTTCGCCGCGCTGGTCGCGAAATACGGCTATCGCCTGCGCCCGCACGCGGTTGGCGATGCGGCGATCGACGAGGCGCTCGACGCGTTCGAATATACGAACAAGCAGACGCCGATCACCGGCCGCCGGTGGATGATCGACCATGCCTTCCTGCTCGGCCCGCAGCATTACGACCGCGTCAAGCGGCTCGGCCTCATCATCAACTCGCAGTACATGCACAATTACGAGCTTGGGGCACTGATCCTCAAGGCGTGGAAGCGCCCGCTCGCCGACCGAAGCGAACCTTATGCCGAATGGCTGAAGAACGGGATCATGTTCGCCGGCGGGTCCGACGGGCCGATCTCATATTATGCCGAGCCTCTGCTCGAAATTTACGGCGAGGTGACTCGCGGGACTCAATGGGGCGGCAAGCTCGGGCCCGACCAG
>DASTAU010000111.1:0-3437 GCA_035712425.1 Sphingomicrobium sp. | reverse complement strand
CGGGTGCGAATGCGGAGCTCGGGGGATTCGGCGGCTTCTTCGATCTCAAGGCGGCTGGCTACTCCGATCCCTTGCTGGTCGCGGCGAACGACGGCGTCGGAACCAAGCTGAAGCTCGCGATCGAGACCGGCCGCCACCAGGACGTCGGCATCGACCTCGTGGCGATGTGCGCCAACGACCTCATCGTTCAGGGTGCCGAGCCCCTCTTCTTCCTCGACTATTACGCGACCGGAAAACTGGACAACGAGATTGCGGCCAGCGTCGTCGCATCCATTGCGGAAGGCTGCAGGCAAGCCGGGTGCGCGCTCATCGGCGGCGAGACGGCGGAGATGCCCGGCATGTATTCCGGCGGCGATTACGACCTCGCGGGCTTCTGCGTCGGTGCCGTCGAGCGGGACCGCGTGCTCACCGGAGCCGACATCAAACCCGGGGACATCGTGCTCGGCCTCGCAAGCTCCGGAGTGCATAGCAACGGCTTCTCGCTCGTCCGCAGAATCATCGAACAGGAGGGCTGGAAGCTCGACGAGCGGCTGCCCGGCCAGGGCGGCCGAACGTTGGGTGAGGCGTTACTTGAACCGACGCGGATTTATGTGCGGTCGCTCCTCGCCCTCGCTCAGCAGGGTCAGATCGGGGGCCTCGCGCACATCACCGGCGGCGGCCTCCTTGAAAACATCCCGCGTGTTCTGCCCGATGATTGTCATGCAGTGGTCGACGCCGACCGGTGGGAACTCCCCGCGATCTTCGCGCTTCTTCAGGAAGGTGGACATATCGCATCCGATGAAATGGCGCGAACCTTCAACTGCGGCGTCGGCATGGCCGTGATCGTCTCGCCGAATGCCGCTGACGAGGTCGTGCGCTCCGTCGAAGGCGCCGGCGAAACTGCCTTCGAGATCGGCCGGATCGAGCAAGGCACTCGCGGCTGCACCGTGGCAGGCCGAGCCGGCACCTGGAACTCACTCGAGGATTGGTCCGCGACGCACAATGCGTGATCCGAAGCGCGTTGCAATCCTGATCTCGGGCCGTGGAAGCAATATGCGGGCGCTCATCGAACAGGCGGAAAACTATGAGGTCGCGCTCGTCGCCTCCAACAAACCGAATGCACCGGGGTTAGAGTGGGCGCGAACTCGCGGTGTTCCGACCTGGGCTGAGGACAGCAAGGGCGTCGACAAGGAGCAGTTCGACCGAACGATCTCGGCCGCGATCGACCGACATGGCGCTGGAACGATCGCTCTCGCCGGGTTCATGCGGATCCTCTCGCCGTGGTTCGTGAGCGAATGGGCGGGAAGGATCGTCAACATCCACCCTTCCCTGCTCCCCAAATATCGCGGGCTCGATACCCACGCGCGGGCGCTGGAGGCCGGCGACAGCGTGAGCGGCTGCTCGGTCCACATCGTCACCGACGAACTCGACGCTGGCGAGGTGTTGGGACAAGCACAGGTTGAGATAGAACCCGGAGATACGCCCGCAATGCTCGAACAACGCGTGCTCGCCGCCGAGCATCGGCTATATCCCCAGGTCCTGAACGAGTTCGTGCTGAGATGACCGACCCGCTGACCAACATCCGCGAAACCGCGCTGGAGCTGCCCGAAACGGACGAGCGCCTGTCCCACGGCCAACACACCTTCTTCGTCGCCGGCAAGCAGTTCGCACAGTTCCGTGACAACCACCACGGCGACGGAAAGACTGTCGTTTGCGTCCGAGTCAGCAGCCTCGACGAACAAGCGATGCTGCTCGAGGCCGATCCGGCGACCTATTCGAAGCCCGCCTATCTGCCGAGCTGGGTCTCGATCAACGTCGCCGGCGATGATGTCGACTGGGACCATGTCGGCAATCGAATCGCCCAGAGCTGGGAGCTTGCGGCGCCGCGCCGCTTGCTGGAGGCTGGCGGACGATGAGCGAGACCGAATCGGAACGCCGCCGCCGCTGGATCACCGTCGGAGAGCTCATCGCGCTCGCAGCGCTGATCGTTTCCGCGCTCGGCGTCTGGATCAGCTGGAAGAGCAGCGACGGCGACAAGGAAACACGGATCGTCGAACAGCATCAGGCGATCCCGATTACGCTTCGCGGCAAGCGGGAAGATGATGGGACGAGGCTCGAGATCAGCCCGGTCGAATCGAGCCACGCGCTCGAATCGCTCACCGTCACGCTCCCGGGCGCATCGCCCATTCAGGTCGCGAGCGACGGCGAGCTCGAAGCCAGCGATGTTCAATCCGCGCTCAAAGGCCGCGATGCCGAGCCAAAGGATCGCACCCTTTCCGTCCGCGCTCGAATCGACGCCCGCTACGTCGAGATGGGCAAGGACAAGCGAGCCTCGGGTGCCTACACACTTTGCTATATGTGGAAGGGCGGAGGCCTGTTCGGCGGCCGCTCGCTCCATCTGGTGAGTCTCAGCCGCGGCTAAGCTCGAAGCTGGACAGCCGCGCCGCAATATGCGGCATAAGCGGCGATGCTGAACTGGGAGACACTCGGCTCCGCCATCATCTTCCTCGCCGACGCGGCGACGATCATGCGCGCCCTGCTGAGGCCGCACCGGGAACCCGCGTCACGCCTCGCCTGGATCATCGCCGTCCTCGCCTTGCCCGTCGCCGGCGTCCTCCTCTATCTGCTCCTCGGGGAAGCCCGAATCAGCTCGGCCCGGAGAGAGCGCGGCCGGGAAATCAACGCGCAGCTTCCGCGTCCCTCGGGCAATTTCGAGTGCAAGGACGAGCGGGCTGCCGCCGCGCATTGGGCTGCCTTCGCTCTGGCGCGAACGGTCAACAAGCTCGATCCCACGACTGGAAACTCAGCCCGCCTCGCTCCCGACAGCAACAGCGCGATCGACGAGATGGTCGCCGATATCGACGCCGCCAGTGAGACGGCTCACGGCTGCTTCTACATCTGGCTGACCGACAACAACGGTGCGAAGCTCAAGGATGCCTTCGTTCGCGCGGCAAAGCGCGGCGTGCAGGTCAGGCTTCTTGCCGACGCCTTGGGCTCACGCAAGCTGATCCGCTCGGCGTATTGGAGCGAGATGCGCGAGAGCGGTTGTGAAGTGCGCGTCGCCCTCCCCGTTGGCAATCCGCTGTGGACCCTCATTCGCGGTCGGGTGGACCTTCGCAACCACCGCAAGCTCCTGATCCTCGACAATCGGGTCGCCTGGTGCGGGAGCCAGAACGGCGCCGACCCGGAGTTCCGGATCAAGCCGCGCTACGCACCCTGGGTCGACATCATGAGCCGCTGGGAAGGCCCTGTCGCACCTCAGTGCCAATATCTGTTCGTCTCGGACTGGATCGCGGAAGGCGGCGACGACATCAGCCCGCTGCTCGCCGAACCGGCACGCGAGGCGGGCGGGGATATCCTCGCCCAGGTGCTCGGCACGGGGCCGACCTCGGGATTCGACGCAATGCCCGCCTGCTTCTCTGAGCTGATCCACACGGCTCGCGAAGAACTGATCATCA
>DASTAU010000110.1:0-4976 GCA_035712425.1 Sphingomicrobium sp. | reverse complement strand
CGCACCTGCATCATCCGCATATTGTCGTCGGTGTCGGGAAGCCCGAAGAAGCGGATGTCGGTCCAGCGCTGGGCAATGAAGAGAGCGCAAAACGCCAGCCAGGCGGCGACGACGAACCACTTCCAATGGCGCTCGACCATGTCGACCGCTCTGCGTTCCCATTCCTCGACCTTGCCTTGGTCCATTTTTCCGGCTGTAGCCGGCAAACTTCAAACGGCAAGCAGCCGGGCATGGCCACGAGATTAAACGTCAGTCAGGAAACCTTCGGCCAATTGGTCCGGTTCGCGATCGTGGGCTTCTCGCTCGCGGCCGTCTATTCCGTGATCTATTCCTTTCTCACCGTCTATGTGATGCCCGCGATGGCCGCCGTCGTCATCGCCTTCCTGGTCGCAGTGAGTATCGGCTTCGTCCTCCACAGCCGCTGGAGCTTTCGCGGCCATGGGAAGCGCGAGGATCGTCGGATGAAGGTCAAATTCTTCGTGGTCCAGACGTCCGGTTTCATCCTCAACGAAGGCTTCACCTGGCTGTTGGTCAATCATCTTCACGGGCCCTATTGGTGGCCGCTCATCCCAGCCATCTTCGTCACTCCGCTGGCGACCTACCTCTTCAATCGTCAGTGGGTGTTCGGCTGATGGAGCGCGTCGTCTACCGGCAGATGGCCGAGCTCGATCAGCGCCATTGGTGGTTCCGCGCGCGGCGCGAAGTGCTCGCCGAGCTGATCCGTCGTGAAGCGACGCCGCAGCCGGGTGGACACATCCTCGAGATCGGCTGTGGCACCGGACATAATCTCGAGATGCTCGGCGGATTTGGGTCAGTCGATGCAGTCGAGCTGGACGATGAGGCGCGCGCAATCGCCGAAACGCGCCTCGGACGGCAAGTGCTTAACGCACCGCTTCCGGAGCTGGTGGGCGTGCCGGACGGCGCTTACGATTTGATCGCCGCGCTCGACGTCATTGAGCACATTGAAGACGACGGCGCCGCCCTCGTGGCGATTGCGGGAAAGCTGAAGCCCGGCGGCAAATTCCTGATGACCGTGCCGGCGCACCAGTGGATGTGGTCGGCGCACGACGTCGTGAATCATCATAAGCGCCGTTATTCGAAAGCCGGACTCCAGCGATTGCTCCAGGCGTCACCCCTGAAGCTTCAGAAGATTGGCTATTTCAACAGCCTCTTATTTCCGCTGGCGATGGTCGACCGCCTCGCTTCCAGGCTGCGGGGCAAGGACGATGCAGACCTGAAGCTTCCTTCAGCGCCCCTGAACGGGACGCTCGAAAGAATCTTCGCGGCCGAGCGTCATTTGGTCGGACGTTTGCCCTTGCCGCCGGGCCTCTCGCTGTTCGCGGTCGCGTCGGCGATATAGCCGAGCTTCGCCTCGGCGCGGCCGTCTCCCGCAATCTCCTGAACGATATATAACGGTCGCCGCTTCGCTTCATTGTAGAGGCGCCCGATATATTCACCCATGAGCGCGAGGACGAACATCTGGATCGCGCCCAGCACCACGACCACGAGCATCAGCGAAGTCCAGCCCTGGATGCTGCTCCCCGTCAGCCAGGCATAGGCAATATAGAGCACCAGCAGGACCGAGCCGAACGAGAGCCACAGGCCCGCGTGGCTCGCGAGCTTCAACGGTGCGGACGAAAAGCCGGTCAGCGCATCGAGGGCGAAGCGCACCATCTTCCGCAGCGGATATTTGGTCTCGCCGGCGAAGCGTTCCTGCCGGTCGTAGACGAACGGCGCTTGCCTGAATCCGATCCAGGCGACCATCCCGCGGATGAAACGCGCCTGCTCCGGCATCGCGAGGAGCGCGTCGAGGGCGCGCCTGCTCATCAACCGGAAGTCGCCGGTATCGACCGGGATTTCGACCTCCGTCGCTCGCGACAACAGCCGGTAAAAGCCGTGCGCCGTGGCCCGCTTGAACGCCGTCTCGCCCGAGCGGCTGCGGCGAACGCCGTAGACAACGTCGGCATTTTCGCTTTGCATCGCCTTCAACATCTCGGGCAGAAGCTCGGGGGGGTCTTGAAGATCGGCGTCGATGATCAGAACCGTGTCGCCGCGGCTGAGGTCGAGACCTGCGGTCAGCGCGAGCTGGTGACCGTGATTGCGTGACAGGTTGACGGCGACCACGTGGGGATCACGTGCGGCCATCGTTCGCATCATTGCCCAGCTTCCGTCTCGCGACCCGTCATTGACGAGCACGATCTCGTAATCGTCGCCTGCCACCGAGCGCGCGGCGTTGGTCAGCCGCTCATGCAGCGTGCCGAGGCAGGCCTCCTCGTTGAAGCAGGGGACGACGATCGAAAGCGCTAGCATCAATGCAGACGATAGAGGACGGAACCCGGTCCGCGCCAGACCAACTGTGTCCCTTCCAGCAATGTCGGATCGTAAGGCGGCACGTCGATCAGCCAGACGTAGTCGAAATCGTTCCGCGGAAGCGCCGCCAGCGACTGGTCGATCATCCGGTGAAGCCGATCAATGCAATGGTTCGGCCGGACGAGCTGCGACGGGTCCGCGGCGAAATAGCCCGCCGCGCGATATTTGAGGTCGAGCAGGTTCACACCTTCGAGCAGCCACTGGTCGTTGGAAAAGCCGTCGCGCCTGACGATGACCATCGCCCCGAGATGCGCGTTACGAAGCGGTGGCCAATATTCGGTGCACGGCATGCCGGTCAGCGTGATTACGCGAGCGCCCACCGGCATCACATCGATCGCTTTCAGCTTGGCGGTCTGATCCATCGCGGCCATTCCCAGGCTGTAGGTATTCACCGCCGTCCGCGTCGCGAAGAACAAGAGGCCGAGCACAGCCATGACCTGGGCCGTTTTGCCATTTAGCGCGCCGCGAAACCGTATCGCGAGCAGCGCTACTGCCATCAGGTATGGCACCAGCCGCATGTCGGCATAAGCCGAGCCGAAGATGATCCGCGGAAGGATCGCGAACGAAATGGCAAGCACGATTGCCGAGAAGGCGAGGTTGCGCGACATGGTCAGGCTGCGACCGAAAATCCGGTTCCCGATCGCGTAGAGAAAGACGAGCGCGGGAACGATCAGCGAGCCCATATCGAACCATTTCCAGCGGTCGCGAAGCGCGGAATAAATCCAGATCCACTTGACCTTCCAGTCGAACCAGTCGGCCGTCTGTCCGCCGTGCGTCTCGGTTCGCCAGATCAGCATCGCGAGGATCGGCAGCCCCATGACGGAAGTGTGAAGCGCGGCTTCGATACCCGCCCGCCACCACGGCTTCCCACGATCATGAAGCCGCACGGCGTCGGCCGAGAAACACATCAGGCCGAGCAGGCCCCAGCCGTATGTGTGCGCGAAGAAGACGACGAGCGAGATCGGAACGAACAACAAGCCGCGAAGCGCCGTCCGTTCGAGCCTGCCGAGCCTCAGCCAAAGTCCGAACGCCAGGAAGGCCAGCGCCACCGAAAGAGCGAAGTTCGCGAACCCGAAAAGGAACGGGAAACCGTAGATGAACGGCAAAGCGAAAAACGCGGTCGGCGGGACTCGCCCGTGCACTTCCCTGGCAACCCACAGGAAACCTGCCGCGGTCAACGGCGGGATCGCGATGACGATCAGCTTCACCGCCAGTTCGAGTCCGAACAACTTGCCGAGCGGGATGATCAAAAGGTCGACGCCGAGGTTGCCGATCGCGGCCCAGTGATAGTCGTAATATTGCTGGAGAAACGGCGATTGATTGAGGTCGAGCTCCACTCGATAGCGGCCCATGTGACCGAACAGGTCCACCAGCGGCGGGATCGGCGGATAGAGGAGCGGGACCATCGTGGCGAGGACGACCAGCGCGAGACACAGCCGGGACTCCCACCACGGGCGCACGCTTTCCGCCACCTCCGGCACGAATTTCCCCTCAACCCCCATGAGTCACACGTCTGTAACCGTTCCTCCGCGCGCTCCTAGCGGCGCGGGGTCAATTGTCCATGAGGGAGAAGGGTGATTACAACTTCTTAAGGAGGTCAGGCGGTCGCTAGGGTCGGCGCTACGGCGGCTGGACGGTCGAGCCAATCGGCAAGCCATCCCGAGGCCTTCCACAGCGCAATGGTCGACGCCGCTGCCACGAGACCATCGACAGCATAATGCCAGCCAAGGTGGATCGACCCGATCCAGATAAACACCGCATAAGCGCCGAACAGCCAGCCGGCCGTGCGATTGAGCTTCGACGCCCCAAGCGCGAAGAGGACCGCCAGGCCGTTATGCACCGATGGCAATGCGGATATGCCGCCACCGATTACGAGCCCCTCGAGGCCGCGGACCTTTAGGAGCATGTGCTGATCAACCAGCGCCTGGAAGTCCGTGCCCGCTGCGAGTTGCTGCGCCTGCAGCTGCGCCATCAGCGGCTGATAGGGCGACGCCGGGTCGACCAGGTCGGCGTAGAAACACGGACCGGCGCTCGGCATTGCGAAGGCCATGATGCTCCCGAGCACGATCCACACGCCGATGTAGGTGAAGCAATATTGCGTACGGAGGCGATAGGTCGTCGCGGGCATCCAGGCGCAGATAATCAGCCCAAGCACCATCGGTGCGAACCAGCCGTGATAGAGGCGGTCGATGACCAAAGTCGCTGTCGGCGAGGCGAGCAGCGAATGCGTGATGCGCCAGGGATCGTGTCCGAAGAACAAGGCGCGGTCGACGTGCACCAGCAGCGGATCGAACGAGTAGCCGGCGAGCGGAAGGACCTTCTGCTTGAACGCGTTGAAGGGCGCGAGAAGGAAAACGAACAGCAGCGGAGGCCACAGCAAGGACACGAGCCAATCCTGCTGCCAGCGATCGCGCACATAGTCTGAAAGTACCGCGAATGGACTTGGACCAACGCCGCCGACAGGCCGCCGTCGATAAAGCAGCAGCATCACGCAGGCGACGCCTACCGCCAGCCACAGGCTGAACGCCACACCGACATAGGCCCAAAGCAGCTCAGCGAATGACGCCAGCGGGATCCGCCCGGTGGCAAGCACGGCGGCGAGATAG